>JADFRB010000058.1:0-8180 GCA_022561525.1 Nitrospinota bacterium | reverse complement strand
CCGAAAGCGGTCGTCAGATTGGAGGATTTCAAAAAGGGACCGAATCCTCCCCCACTCCTCATCCCCTAGGCCGGTTTCTTCGGTCTCATAGCGGCAGGGACGAAAGTTAAAAATTTCCGTATCATTCCCATAGAGGGGAAAGGCGCGTGGACCGGCTGACCTATGCCCGGCCAGGTACTCTAGGTATTCCACAAGGGTTAACTCACCATGGGCATACCGCTGAAATTTTTGAAATGCGATGGATTGATTCCAGATCAGAGGAATCATCTCTTCATGCTGGCCACAGGCATATTGGGGAAAGTATCGATACTCAGAATCCCACTTGGGGTGATTCCGAGCGGGATTATCCCATTCCATCATAATGGCCTGATAGCCGGCGTCCAAATAATGCTGAATCATTCCCACAGAGTAGGTCTGCTCATTGACATAGCCAATTGTAGGACGTACTCCCAACAGCTGCTGATAGACAGCATGACCTAATTGCAGATTCTTCGAATTCACTTGAGCGGGCACGAGAGGACCGATGAGTTGGGCATATCCACTTCCCAGAAGTTCACAGTGTCCTTGGTCAGCCAGATCCCGCATCTCCTGGACCCAGACCGGATCAATTTGAGCAATCACTTCGAGTGTATACCCTGACATCTCAATACCCAGTGGCACGTGACACTCCCGGACAAGACGAAGGAGTGGCCAGTAACAACATGTGATGACTTCGGAACGTTGTTCTTCTTCAATGGACGAATAGGCGAGATTGAGGTGGAAGACCGAAAAAAGATGTAAGGGTTCTTTGACCATACCCTACTTCACCGGAACCGTTTCAATGTGTATGGCCTCAATCGCAGCTGAGGCTTTGGCAATGGCATCATGTCTATCCCCCCCAGTGGCAATGACCACGCCAGCTCGGGTAGGATGACTGTCAATCGCCTGGATGATATCTCCCACACCCACTTTGACATCACAAAAGGCTACCCCAGGGAGCTTGGCAGCTTCTTCCACATTAGACACTCGAACAACACACCCAGGTTCGGGAAAAAGATATCGCTGAGCCACACCCACTTGGAAACGTGGTTCGAGATTGGAAGAGTGCACCCTCTCACCCAAAGAGAGACGGATAGCATGCTCAACAAACTGCACACCTGTGTTTAAAGGAATTTCATGCGTACAGAAATATCCACCACTGAGTCGAGCCGCTAGCTCAATGACATACGGTTCACCATTTGAAACAACAATGTCCCCTTTAACCACGCCTGTTCGAACCCCCATGCTCAAAGCCGTCTGTTTCACAACTCGTTGGACATCTTGCTGCACAGTTGGCGGCAAATGACTGGGCAACTCTCCCCCATTTTCGATGACATGTGGGGCAAACCGTTCAAGAAACTCGTAGTTTCGGTCAGAAAATCCAGGGGTAAACGCCTCTCCATCTAGCATCATGGTCTCTGTACTGATTTGCGGCCCAGGAAGAAATCGCTCAACCAAGACTCTTTGGGTTGGCGAGTGACTTCGAGACAGCTGATAGGCCCAATCTAAATCAACCTGAGCCGTAAGTCGCAAGACTCCTCTGGCTCCACGACTATCCACCGGCTTAATCACTAATGGGAGTCCTTTCCTGTCAACAATCTCCCGCAGATGCTCTATCGACTCTACGGGTGAAAACCAGGGAACTGGGACCCCGTCCCTAATAAATTTTTGCTTCATCGCTAGTTTATCCATGGCCAAACGAGCGGCCTCAAGAGGAATGCCTGGGAGCCCTAACTCTTGCGAAACGCTGGCGACGGTATGTGGCACATCCGAGGCAATACAGATGACACCATGAAGAGGTCGCGAATTCTGATGATACCGTTTGGCAGCTTCCACTGTACCAGGGACATCATACGTGTCGACAATCAACCGATCATCAGCCAAGGCGAAGCCTGGAGCATCGAGATTTTGATCACTCACCACGACATGCAATCCCATCTCCTTGGCCATCCGAATGCCAGGAAGGGCTTCAATTCCTCCCCCTACCATCAACAGGGTTTTACTCAAAAGTACAAGCCTCCATTCACATTGATCGTCTGGCCAGTGATATAACTACTTGTGTCAGAGGCAAGAAACACAACAACCTGTGCGACTTCTTCAGGAGTTCCAAGACGTCCCAGCAAAATGTTGTCCGCAGCTTGGGTGACCACACCAGCCTGCAAACCTGCTGCGGCCATCTCGGAAGCGATAAGCCCAGCTGCTAAGGTATTACACCGAATGCCGTCCTTGGCACCAAACCGAGCCATAACTTGACTCAGCGAAATAAGTCCGGCCTTGCTGGCTGCATAATGGGCTGTCCGCGGCCCTCCATATTGGCCGCTCACTGAACCAATATTGATGATACTGCCCCCACCACGACGTCGAATCGATGGCATACCCTCTTGAGTGCATATAAACGGGCCTTTCAAATTCACTGCCAACACGTCATCCCAATCTTCGTCTTTGATGTGATCAAAATCCGTTGGCTTATTGATACCTGCATTATTGACCAAGATGTCTAATCCCCCCAATTGGGATTCAACATCGTTGATGACCTTTCGCACAGAGTTTCGATCTCTGACCTCCATTTGAAAAGCCACGGCTTGATACCCCGCCTGCTGAAGTTCTTCAACAACAGCTTGACCAGCCCCTCGATTCTCTCGATACGTGAGAGCCACAGACGCCCCCGATTGCGCCAAAGCCAAGCTGATAACCTTCCCAATACCTCGGCTTCCTCCTGTCACCAATGCGACTTTCCCTGAAAGAGACATTGAGGTCGTCATGATCCGTTGATGTTCATGAATCGGGTCAGGAAATTACACCCGGGGCAATCTATTCTGATCTTTCACATAGCTCCACACAGGACTCACTTACCAAGGAAGGAGAAGGGCGAAGATTATTCAACATTCTATAAGAATAACTGGTAAAAAAATTTCAATAGTAGGAAGGACCGTTTCGTTCAGCCATCAATTGATCACCAAGCTGATTCATATCGCGAGCGGTGAACTCATCCGTATCAAACGTTCCTGTGTCGCTTTTCGTCCGAGAGCTCTTCGAGCTGCCTCAGCAATCCAAGGTCCTGTGAGTTGATACTTTTCAGCCAGTTCTTCTGGTTCACCTGATTCACCAAAGGAATCTCGAACCCCAACAAACTCGATCGGACAGGGACAAGCCTGAGCCAAAACCTCCGCGACCGCGCTCCCAAGACCCCCATGGACATTATGATCCTCAGCTGTCACGAAACATCCGGTTTCTTCAGCACACTGGATTAAAAGTTCTACGTCTATGGGTTTGATCGTGGGCATATTGACCACTCGAGTGGAAATCCCTTCTTGCTCCATTATCGCCCCAGCCTCCAAAGCCCGTGCGACCTCAACCCCGCACGCCACGATGGTGACATCCCCACCATCCCGAAGGATTTGCCCCTTTCCCAACTCAAAGCGGTGACCCGCATCAAAAATCCGTTTGGCCGCACTGCGTCCGGTCCGCATATACACTGGTCCTTCGTAATTCAAGATGGCCTCAGTTGCCTGGTCCACTTCCAAAGGATCTGCCGGAGAGACAACAACCATTCCCGGTATGGCTCGGAAAACGGCAAGGTCTTCAAGAGCCTGGGCGGATGCACCATCAGGGCCAACATCAAGGCCGGGATGGCTCGCCACGATCTTGACGTTCCGACGGGCATAGGCCACCGAGAGCCTGGCTTGCTCCAAGGCCCTCATGCAAAAAACGGCAAAGGTGGTCACGAAAGGAATGACCCCTACGCTGGCCAATCCCCCGGCCACCGCCATCATGTTTTGTTCCGCGATTCCAAATTGAAAAAAGCGTTGAGGGTACTTCTTTTTAAAGTGGTGGGTCCCCGTTCCGTCTGCGATATCCGCATCAAGTACCACAAAATCATGGCGGCGTTCCCCTAAACGGACTAATGCGCGGCCGAAGGCTTCGCGTAAGGAGTCACCGCTGGACCCGATTAACTGAGGCCTATTGTTCATTGCCCGTGTTGGTCCTCACCCTGTTTGAAGGATCCATTCAGGTACGGGGGCATTTCTGAGGCATCGGCCCCAAGGTCCTGAAGGGCGCGAATCAGTTCTTCCTCTCGAAGCTTGACGCTTCCATGCCAACAAGGCGAATTTTCCATGAAGGAGACACCCTTCCCTTTTATGGTATGAGCCAGAATGACTGTGGGTGTTCCCACAATGTGTTTTGCCTGATCAAACGCTGAGGCAATTTGTGCGTAATCATGGCCATCAATTTCAATCACCTTCCAATTAAAGGATTCCCATTTGGGTTTCAGCGGTTCCAAGCCCATGATGTTTTTAGTGAGATCATCACTTTGCATCTGGTTGTAATCGATGATCACGCAGAGGTTATCGAGCCGGTAATGGGGAGCACACATTGCTCCCTCCCACACCTCTCCCTCCTGCAATTCCCCATCACCCAGCATCACATAAACACGCGCTGGAAGCGTTTGGTGACGGAGCCCCAAGGCCATCCCGATCGCAACCGAAAACCCCTGGCCGAGAGATCCGGTACTCGTTTCTACCCAAGGAGTGCTCCCCACGTGTGGATGACCCTGCAAAGGCCGGCCAGTCTTCCGAAAACCCCATAGGAGGTCCACCGGCATCAGACCCCGTTCGACGGCTATGGCATAAAGGGCGGGGCAGGCGTGGCCCTTTGAAAGAATAAAACGATCCCGGCCCTCCCAATCCGGGCGGGCGGGATCAAGGCGCAGCTCCTGAAAATACAAATAGGTCAGAACATCTATGGCGGAAAGACTTCCTCCGGGATGTCCCGACTCCGCCTCATAAATCATCTGAATAATTAATTGGCGGGCTTTGGAGGCGATCGCCCTAAAATCTACCCGGTCTTTCACTTCGGCTATCATTTCCACCGCAACTCAGCCACTGTTTCCACGCCGGCACTACACACTGTGTGATGACCCCTCGAACATAAACGAATAACCAGAAAACCCCGGAACATAATATTCCAGGGCTGTAAAGTCAGCGGCAGACCATTGCAAGCCGGATAATTCTTCAATCTTCTCCCCGACAGTGACCTTTTGAATTCTATTATAGAGATCCAGCCCGGTCGTAAACGTGGGATATTTGATCGTGACATTTCCAAAATGAAATTTCTTCATGAGGTCACGAATGCTGGCCTCGTTAAATTCCTGAATGTGCCAAGGCCATACCCCTGCCCTGCGTAATTCTTCCGGTGTGCCGGATAATCCCTTGTTGACCCGATACGGATAGAAACTGGAATTGGGAGTACTCCCAATGAACCGGCCACCGGCAACCAACAGACGACGTATTTCTTCCAACAACCCCACAGGATTGGAAAGATGTTCAATGACTTCAAAGCACACCACTGCATGAAAGCCATGCGAGGGAAATGGGGAATCCTCTACCCTCCCCACCTCAAAGCGAAGCTGCGGTTCATGGCCCCATAGCTCTTGGGCGATTTCAATCACCTGAGCATCATAATCCACAGCCAGGATTGAGATGCCCGGGTTGAGCCTGGTCATCAGATACGCGCCATATCCCAGACCGCACCCTATTTCAAGGACCTGTCCCTCTACCTGGTGACTGGCATAGACATACCGTGACAGTACTTCACAGTCATACGCGGCATTGAGGATTAACCCCGAAGTCGGCTTCTCACCGGCCCGGTCTCCCCCATCCATTGCCTCGATGCGGGCATGGGCACTTTTTAGTTTTTCTACGATTTCCTTTTGAATCTCCCCCACGATTTCCCTTTTGACACTGTGATCAGATTTCCAAGTTACTTCACTGCTGGGAAGCGGAGTTTCCACATTCTCAATCGAAGTGGCATTGACAGCATTGACTTGCTGAACCAGCGTGGCAAGCAGGAGCGCGACATTCCCACAAAAGTCATTCATGGGAAGATACCCGTTCGTCATACCTCGTTCATGAATCTCGGCAAGCATGGCGCGTGTCTCTTGGGAGGTAATTCTCCCGTAGAGGTCTTCGGGGAGACTGTAGACTTCGGAAATACCAAGGGATGAGAGATAGCCTTTTAATGCCTTCTCCTGCTTTCTTAAGATCAACGCAGCACTTCCTTTCGTTCCCACCTTATTGCAAAATGAAGCGACCAGCTCTTTGTCACAAGGAAACGCCAGTAAGTTACTCACCACACCCTCTCCACATCATGGGCAGATCACTCGGAAATCGGACGGTTAGGTACCGGCCGACCCCGGCTGTTTTTCCCTCTCCTGTGCTGTAAACTTCTCCTGAAGTTCGAGGATAAGGCTCTCCGCACTTTGGGCAATGTCCGTTCCATGCTTTGTCTGGATCTCTTGGAGAGCCTCAGTGCGGCAGACTTTCCCCTGCCGTATCATGGCCACGGCCCGATCTGCCGCAACCAGCGCGTTGATCTCATGGATCTTGAATTCTGGAGTTTCAATATTTGGAATGCTGAACCACAAACGGTCCAAAGAAAAATCCGCCGCTAAAAACCCATTGTTCGTGCAGATGTCAAAAAATTGGGTCCCGGGGAAAGGCTGGCCATACCGAATGCCCCGGTAATCCAAGTCCAAAGCATTCACGAAACTCAGTGTTTCCTTCATATCTTCGAGGGTTTCACCAGGACTTCCCACAATCACATACCCATGAATATTATCCACGCCAACTTCCCTGGCCATCCTGATGATTTCCACCACCCGATGATTCTGAAACAGGCCCTTATCCATGATGCTGTCCTTGACCCGGTCCGAGGCCGTTTCAATAGGAAGATCCAGACGATGCATCCCACTGGCCTTTGCCAATTCCAACACCTCCTTATCGATTTTCCATAGGGCAAACCCCGCTTCGGGCAACCAGTGCAATCCCACGTTTTGGTCTATCATGGCCTTAAACAGTTTCTTGGAAAAACGCCGATTATTGATCACATTATCATCATAGAAATGCACCTCTCGGATGCCATACCCATCACGCATGCGGACCAGGTCCTCAATCACCCGTTCCACGGAATGCGTGCGAAACAGCCGGTTGCTCACTGCCGGCAGTGAACAAAAATGACAAGCCAGGGGACATCCCCGGGAAGGCAAAATCCCGGACATCGGGTAGGCTTTGTGATAGCCCCGACGATAGCCATTGTCATAATCCATTAAGTCGATCAGGTCATAGGCAGGATATGGGATATCGTCCAGCTCTTTGATGTTTTCTTTGTCAGTGGAGACAATTGTGTCACCATCTCGATAGGCGAGTCCCGGCACTTCTGACAACAACCCGCCACTGGTCACCACCCGACACAATTTGCTGAGCGCCCACTCTCCATCACCTGATAAGGTGAAATCGACATAAGGCGATTCCAACAGCAAGTCGGGGGAAGATGATGGGGCAATCCCTCCAGCCACGATGGGAACATCAGGAAATTGATTTTTGAAGAGTTCGGCAAAGTACCGGGCGGCTGGAACTTGATGGTGCCACATGATCGAGAACCCAATGAGGTCAGGGGTAAACTCGGAAGCTTCTCGAAGAATCTCTTTGTCCGATATCCCGATGCGCTTTTGAGTTCCAAAATCTTGGGGGGTGCCCACCCGGCGCTGACCGTCAAGGATTTTGACGTCATAATCCGGTTTCAGCGCCGCGCCGAGATAGAGGAGCTCAAGAGGAGGATGCGGGTCTTCATATTCCACATGCGCGTGGTACACCAGTGGGGACCGGAACAGTAACACCTTGCCAATGGTCTTTTGAGTGACACGTTTCCCTTTTTTGAGTGAAATCAATTGTGGTGTACCCATAATGTTTTTCCTCACTCGTTCATGCTCGAGGCTTTTCAGTTGCCTCTATAAAAGTTTAAGCTCTTGCGTTCCCACCAGACGCCAACCACCCACCGTCAATATAGAGGGTTTGCCCGGTCATGTAGGAGGATGCCTCAGAAGCCAGAAAAATGGCGGCACCGACTAGGTCATTGGGGTTGCCTGCACGTCCAAGTGGGATAAGACGAAGAAAGCTTTCTCGGACCGAGTCCTTTTGAAACACAACTTCCGTCATTGGAGTCCGAATACGGCCTGGTCCGATAGCGTTGACCCGGATCCCCATAGGAGCCCACTCCACGGCCAGAGCCTTCATTAACTGAGCCACCCCACCTTTGCATGCCCCATAGACCGATAGGGATGAAAGGCCGATCACAGCCGTCAAGGAGGTCAGCGTGATAATGGT
>JADFRB010000057.1 GCA_022561525.1 Nitrospinota bacterium | reverse complement strand
AACTATTTGCCTCAAATGATCGAAACATCTGACTCAAACCAACACATCCTCGTGACGATCGCTAATCTCGGACAGGCTCCTAGAATGTCGTGAACGAAAATATCTGAGAACTTTTGATTGGATTCTAGCTTCAATGCGTAGATGGACGGTGACGATCCTGGCGAGTGTTGTCCTCCTTGTTGTCGGAGGAGGGCTTGCCTTTCTTTCCCAGCTTCAACCTTTCGGCAATCCCTCCCAGCGTCAGATTATTGAAATCCCTGCTGGTTCTTCCTTTACTGATGTCGCACGTTTGCTTCATCAACGCCATCTCATAAAAAGTGATTGGGCTTTTACATGGATGGGAAGACTCCTAGGAGCCGATCGCAATATCATTCCGGGGGAATATGAGTTTCAAGGCGGGATGACTCCGAATGATGTCCTTCACAAAATCACCAAGGGTGAGGTTCTCCAATATGCCGTAACGATTCCCGAAGGGTATTCGATTGAGCAAATCGCTGAGGTGTTGCAAGAGAAGGGGCTCGTTGAGCAGGACGTATTTGTTCAATTAACCAGAAACTCGCAGTTCCTCGCCCAGCTTGGGTTTCAGCTTCATGACTTGGAGGGATACCTGTTTCCTGACACGTATCATTTCACTCGTCATATGAAACCCGAGGCCATTATTCAAACCATGGTCGCCCGATTTAAACAGTCGTGGACTCCACAGTTGCAGGAACGGGCTTCGGAACTTGGCATGTCCTTGCATCAAACTATGACGCTGGCTTCGGTGATTGAAAAAGAAACTGGGCTTTCACAGGAACGTGGATTGATTTCCGGAGTCTTTCACAATCGACTCAGGAAAAAGATTCCCCTTCAAAGTGATCCGACCGTTATTTACGCCCTCGATCGGTTTGATGGCAATCTGCGTAAAAAGGATTTGGATGTGGACAGTCCGTACAATACCTATCGTGTGCGAGGACTTCCTCCGGGGCCGATTGCCAATCCGGGTGAAGCTTCGATTCGTGCCGCGTTGTTTCCCATTCCCACCAACTATCTGTACTTTGTGTCCCGCAATGATGGGAGCCATCAATTTTCCGCCACCTTGGCCGAACATAATCGGGCTGTGAAAAAGTTTCAGTTGCAACAGCGCCGGCGTTCTTCGTAAATTCGACGTATCATGATTTATATTTTCATGAGTGCCTTGCGAAGTTATGGCATTTGCTCTTTCTGACGAATCAACCCCTCACCCTTTCCTCTCCTCTCAGGGGCGAGGGTTAAATGACATATACTCGTTGAAAGTTAAAATTCTTTACCATGTCTTTTGAACAACGTGTAACCGAACTGGGCTTGATCTTGCCCGCTCCTCCCAAGCCGGTGGCCACGTATGTTCCCTACGCGCAGGTCGGAAACCTGCTTTTTCTTAGTGGGGTGGTTCCGACCCGCGATGGCCGAATTGTGTATCAAGGAAAATTGGGGCGTGACGTTTCCAAAGAAGAAGGCTATGAAGCCACGAAACTGACTTTACTCAACGCGCTGGCCAATATCCGTTTGGCCGTGGGTACTCTAGATCGGGTGAAGCAGATCGTGAAGATGACGGGATATGTGGCCTCCCATGATGGGTTTGTTGAGCAACCCTCTGTCATAAACGGTGCGTCGGATCTACTCGTGGAAATTTTTGGTGATGCCGGGCGGCATGCGCGGGTCGCTGTTGGAGTCGCGGAATTACCCCTTGGGGTTCCTGTGGAGCTCGAGTTGATTGTTGAAGTTCTTCCTGCCTCTTAGGGTTCGCACAAGAATACCTTCCCCGGTTTGGGCGTCGATCCATCCTGTCTGGCGGCGGTGCTCAGGCTTTCTCAAATGTTCAACACGCCCGATCGATTTTTGTGGAGCGGCATGCGTCCACCTGGAAAACCAGAGGGCCCAACATTCCCAGCATACGATGCCCTCTTACTAAGGGTTCGCGCAAGAATAACTTCCCCTGTTTGGGTGCTGAGACACCTGTCTGGCAAGGCGCGAGGACTGCGCATATTCCTCGTATGGAAAGGACGAGCAACGCCGCCAGACGGGATGGATCGACGCCCAAACAGGGGAAGTTATTTTTGCGCGAGCCCTTAGGGCAGGTTTATACGTTGAGGTGTTTGAGAAACAAGAATGTCAATGGTGGGTCAATAACCCAACAAACGACAGTTACATTGCCGCTCTCCGGCTCATGCTTCGACCCTTTGAGGAGCTCAGGACTCAGCACGAACGGGGTTCCATGACCATCACTCGTTTGGTGAGAGTCCGTTCGCCCTGAGCGCCGCGGTTTCCGCAGCCGTCGAAGGGATCCGAGATTGCCAACTACCGTTTTTAGGTTGGTTATTGGCTTGTCGACGGAAGGAAGTAAAAGAGGCAATCGCTTGTGGCCAAAATGGGGTCGGTGGTCATCATGAGGATTCTTCCCGGTTGGGCGATATGCAGTTGGCCGTTGAGCACGGAAAAGAGTTCCTTGGCTCGATTGCGGCCTTTTGCGTCTCGTGCCAAGAAGACATCCAGTTGGTTTGGCCCGGCCCATCCAATCTGTTCTCCTGGATGCAACACACCAAAATTAAAATTGTCGGCATCACATCTGAGTGTACAATCTGCTTCCTCTACTGGTGAAGAGGCATAGGCCACGGTGGCACCTTTTCGAAGTTCAACGCGAATCGGATGCTCGAAGATCGAGATGTCTGAATATTCCTTCCCTGGAGGAAAGAGAGAGTCGGTTTGGGTAAATCGCGACAATCCGTCAAAGGCAAGGCGGTCGGATTGTGGGTCATGATTTCCACCGCATTCTACCGCGATGGTAGGAGTCTCAAACTCGGTGGCTTCCATGATGGTCCCTAATCGTAAGTCGGTGACGACCAGTTGACTAGAAAACAACGCGGTGAGAGCTTTCTGTTTGTCGCCGATTTGGGTGGTAATGCCGTAGCAGGGACTGCGTCCTGAGGTGTTGTGAATGTCAATGAGGGCTTCCAGGTTGAAGCGCTGGAATCGTTGGAGGACTTCTTGGGCAATGTGCCCCTCGACACTATCGTAGGGTTCTTGCCAACACCGATTCAGGTCTAGGCTGCCTGGCAATGTCCGAAAGGCAAAACCAGGAGGGGCGAGGGCGGCCTCAACTGCTCCAATGAAACAGACGACATTGACGTATGGGGTGTGGCCTATGCGAAGCCATTGATGAATGGCCCGAATCCCTGAAGGTTCATTGCCGTGAAGCAATGTGACAATGGCGCGAGACCGTGATGGGTCCTTGCCGGGAATGTCGATCCAGGTTGGTCCGCCAAGAAGATGCAGAAATTCTTCGACGGAGTCTCCCACTTCTTCTGTCTGAGGATTGTCCCAAATTCGGAGGAAGTCCGTACGGTGTTTCATCGGGACTGGCTCCACTCTGTGACGGGTCGTCCTTCGTTCGAATAGGTGAGGTATCGTTCCAGCATCGCGGCCAAGGCTTCCGTGCGGGGCATTCCTTGTTCGAATTGAGTCAGCATGGATCGTTGCCAGGTGGCACCATTGATTCCTGTGTCCAGGCGTTGCTGAATAATGTTCAGTAGGCGGTCGGTGTCCTCTTCGTCAACCCCTGCTTCGCCTAATCCTTGTTTGGCAATGGGCAACATGGTTCTGGCAAGATCACGCAAGGGCATTTCGCGGGGAGAGGGTGGGGTGTCAGAGGGCCAGAGGAGTTGGGCGTCCAACCCCGCCTGTGCCGCTCGATAAAAATTTCGATGCGTATAATCAAAGGGAAAAATCGGAAGCAGGTATTGCGCCTGTGCGCGAAGCCCTAAGATCATGCCAATCAAAAACGCGGCGTTGGCTACCATATCAATAGGGGTGGGGCCTGATGGCAATGCCCGAAGCTCAATACGAAGGTGTCCCCCCATGGCCGGATCATAGATGGCGCGATTCCATCGCCACACCGTGCTTTGGTGGAGGCGGAGTTCTTCCAATGAAGGAAGTTCGCCACGTCGATGGCATTCCATGGGTGGCCGGTCGCTGATCAAAGGCATCAGGGGAGGGAAGAGACCGACGGCTTCTGCGAATAATTCATACGCCCCTTCGCGGACCCATCCATTCCCATATGACACACGAGCCGGCTGATTCCAGTTCTTTTCGTGAGGAGGTCGGTCATCAATTGCTTGTTTAAATAAGGCAATGCGGGTTTCATCCCATAATAGATGGCCAACAAAGATTGGTGAATTGGCGGAGACTGCAACGGCAATGGGGGTGACCAATTGAGCCATATTGTACAGATGGGCAAACTCATGAGGCGGCACGCGAAGATGTAATTGAAACGACGTGTTGGCTCCTTCCATCGTCACATCGTTACAGGTCATGGTGAGCGGTTCCTTGCCGTCAATACATACCCGAAACGGGGTATGTCGTTGATGGCGAAGAGCCCATGAGAGGGCGCGATAGCGTGGGAGATCGGTTAAGGCTTGGGATTGGAGATCGGCTTCGCTGAGTGTGGGAAGAATGCCGATGGGTACGACACGTCCGCCTTGAGCCGCGGCCAGACCATTGATGTGTCGCAAGGCTTCCGTGAGTTGGGTGTGCAGTGCGGTAAACGGTGATCCAATTAAGGGAACGGGAGTGGCATTATATTCGATATTGAAGCGATTGAGTTCGAGTTGGAGTGACGAGTCCGCGCTTTGGGCGAGAAGGGATCGGTTGATCGGAAATGCCAGGCCAGCTTTATCGATGATGGGAAGTTCGAGCTCTGCGCCGAGTGTGAGGGGGCCCTCTCCAAATCCAGGACGGCTGAGTAGTTCGCGCAAAATGGTAGGGCTTGAGCAGGCTGGTCGCGAGTATCTGGGATCGTAAACTTTTTTCCCGAGCGATCAGCAACCAGCGACGAGTCCTACACCTTCACCGTGGCGGTGTCTTTGAGGTGTTGCCGTATGAACATGGCTGCAGCCTGGCTGCGTCGAGTGATCTGGAGTTTTTCAAAAATGGTCGCCAGATAGTTTCTGACGGTTTTATCACTCAGCCCTAAGACGCGTCCGATTTCTTTGTTGGTTTTACCTTCGGCCACTTGTTCCAATACACGAAATTGTTGGGGGGACAAATCCCATTTTTTGGCCTGGGTTGCTGGTTGCGTCTTTTTTTGGACCCAGGATTTGACTTTTTTAATGACTTCGTGATCAAGAATGGAATGTCCGTCAGCGACTAATTCTATGGCTTGTATCAATCGATCGGGACTGACTTCCTTGAGAAGATAGCCCGAGGCTCCGGCTAGGATGGCGGCTAACATGGAATCCTCGTCTCGGTAGGAGGTCAGAAACAGGATACGGGTGTCGGGACAGATCTCTAGAATAGCACGACAGGCATCCACGCCGCTTCCGTCCGGGAGCCGGAGATCCATGAGCACGATATGTGGCCGAAGTTTGATGCTTTCCTGCGTCGCGGCCTCAACGGTTCCGACCTCTGCGACGATGGTGAAGTCTGGGTGTTGGGCCAGAACGGTACGCAGGCCGATGCGGACAACTTCATGGTCTTCTACTAACAGAATTTCAATCATGGTTTGCCTACTTTCTTTGTGTGTTGGTGGGCATGTCAATAATCACTCGGGTTCCTTTCTGAGGAGCTGAGCGGATGGCGATTGTGCCGTGTACATATGCAGAGCGGGATTTCATATTGAGCAGTCCGTGTCCTGAGTGGGATCCTTCTTGGTAGTTGAATCCGATGCCATTATCACGGACCTCGAATCGCAGCTTTCCGTGCCTCTGGGTCAGGCTAATGGAGCCCTTGGAGGCTTGGGCGTGACGCAGGCAATTACTCATGGATTCTCGAGCAATGCTGAGAAGATGCAGGCTGTCGTCTTTGGGGAGGAGGGCTGCGGCTTCCGGATCGATGCGTAATTGGAATGTCGGTCCATTCGGGAGGGACATGGACTGGATCAGATTTTTCAGCTCAGTCGTGAAGTCTCCGATTTCCCCTCCACCTTGGGGTAGCCCTTCGATAAATCCGCGAATGTCGGCAATGGCATGATTCACTTGCGAGACGGCTTGATCGAGGAATTCATACACTTCCGAAAATTTTTTGGTTTTCAGTGGTTTCCGGATGGCGGCAATAATCAGCCCCAAGGCGTACACGGATTGGAGCACGTGATCATGAAGATCCTGGCTAATCCTGGTGCGTTCGTCTAAGAGAATGCGGAGGTGCCCTTCGCTGTCTTTCAGGGCCTCTTCCATCTGTTTCGCGGGGTCAAGTCACGTGAATTTACGACCACCGCCTCAACTTCATGAGGCGAATCCGGGGACCGCAGTGGGGAGTAGGTGACGGCCATGAATCGTGTCTGACCATTGGGAAATTGGAACCATTGTTCATATGACACGCGTTCTCCGGCAAGGCAACGGTCGAAGTGTGGTTTGATATTTTGCCGGAACGTCTGTTTCCCAAGCAGGTCGGAGATATGTTTGCCAATGAACTCCTGTGCGGGGAGACCATGAACCTGTTCATAGACGGTATTGACCCGACGATACCGGTAATCCGACCCGACGATCGATACATGGTCTGGCAAGATATCAAAGACATGTTGGGTCAGTTCGACCGTTTCTTCGCCACGTTTTTGCTTGGTAATATCTTCACAGACGAGGAGAAGGACGGATTCCTGTTCTGTGCTTTGGACCAATCGAATCGTTTCCCGGACCCAAATGACGGTTCCATCTTTTCGGACTTTTCGACATTCAAAATATTCGAGGTCGGAAGGAGCTTGGAGATACGATTCGAAGTGGTGTCGAACCGTTGCTTGATCGTTCTTGTGACACAGGGAAAACACCGATGTTCCTAGGAGTTCGCTTGGAGTAAATCCGAGTTGGGATGCGCCAAATTGATTCACCGATCGCACCGTTCCATCCAGAGCCACGGTAAAGTACATCGAAGGATTATCTTCGTAGAGAATCCGATACCGGGTTTCGCTCTGTGTGAGGGCCGCGCGATCCCGTTCCTGTTCCAACGCGATCCCGGCTAACTTTGTGGACGATTCGATTATCTGCCAATCAGCATTACTGGGGGTGCGTGGTTGCGAATAGTACATCGCCATCGTTCCTAACACTTCATGGTTGGACGAGAAAATAGGGTGGGCCCAACAGGCTTGAAGCCCATGTGTCAGGGCTAAAGTTCGTCCCTTCTTCCATAACGGATCTGTGGCAATATCCGAAACGACAACTACTTCTCGGCGATAGGCGGCGGTTCCACACGATTCGACAGCCGGTCCAATTTTAAGGGTGGCGATTGTACTCGTATAGCTTTCAGGGAATGATGGGGCGGCCAGAAGAGTGAGCGTGGATCCTTCTAATTGGTGAATAGAGCATTTCATGTCTGGAGAGAGCGTTTCGATTCCCTCACATAGGCGGGACAGGATCTGGTGGAGGGGTTGTCCCCTGGCAATCATCTCTAAAATAGATTTTTGTTGGTCCAATAAATGTTCGGCTTGTTTTCGGTTGGAAATATCTTCAAGAATGCCTCGTCGCTCAACGGGGTGTCCCAGAGAGTCTCGAAAAAGACGTACGGTGAGGCTGACCCAACGACGGGTACCATCAGGTCGTTCCAGTTCTATTTCTTCTCCCTCGACTTCGAGCCCGTGGTTGACCCATTTGTGGATTCGTTCCGCTTTTTTTCTCCCACGGAGGGTTGGTGCGTAGAGATCGAGCATCGGTCGGCCAGGTAATTCATCTTGCGGGATGCCTGTTAAGGCTGCGGTGTAGGAATTGGCGCTCAAGATTATTCCGTCCATGGTGCTGGTGAAGTACGCCACGGGGGCTGAGTCAAACAGGCTTTGAAGTCGTTCGTGACTGGCCTGGAGTTCGTGCTCTTCTTTGCGACGTTGGATGGCGGAACCGGCGAGAGACGCTGCGGTTTCAAGGGCATGAAGATCGAATGCCGTGGGTCGCCGGAGTTGTTGGTATGAAAGGGCAACGGTCCCGATGGGAGTGTTCTGCTTCGACACGATCGGAATTGACCAACAGGCTTGAATCCCATGCTTGTCGGCTCGTTCACGGATCTTGTCCCAATGGGGATCAGTTTCCGTGTTCACAATGACAGCTACCTTTCCTGTCTGAATCGCGATACCACATGAACCTGTTGGATTCTCGAGACCCGACTTATCAAGATCGACATAGAGGCTGTTGGGCATATTAGGAGCGGTTCTCACATGCCACCGGCCGGTTGGTTCATCGAGGAGCATGATGGAGCAGAGGGAGGGGAAGAGGACCCTTTCCATTTCAACGCAGAGCGTATTGAGAATTGTGGTCAGATCGTGACCTTGAACGATGCTTTCCAGTATCGATTTCTGGGTCTGTAAAAGGTGTAGCGCCTGTTCCGAGTTAGGGTCTTTGAGAAGCATACCAAGCCCGTTGTTAGAGTCAAGCCCAAAGTTAGTTGAAATTCTCCATGGCTCCAGGGTTCATGTTACGCGGCCTTCTTTGTTCCGGCCTTCCCAATTTTTAAGTCTCGTCGCAGGGCCTCGCGTAAGCGGGGTACGTGCCGATAGCCCTTCACCTTGTTGAGCCGAGGCT
>JADFRB010000056.1 GCA_022561525.1 Nitrospinota bacterium | reverse complement strand
AGGTCCTAAATCTCATGGGCAAATGGCAAAGGACAGGAAGGGCCACTCTCCTCTTATGTGATGAGCACCTTACACTGCTCGGTTTCCTTGGACCGTCAGTATTGCTCTAATGACCCCGGGACCAGGTGGGTAGCCTTCACCTCAGCGGGGTGAAGGCTTTTTTATTTTTGAGGATATTGAAAATGGCCGCCAGCGGCGTTCTCCCCATTTTGCCGTGCTCACGTACTCCATGCACGCTCCGCGCGTCAAAATAGCTGCGGCCTTGCTGGACGGACCATTTTGAATCCCCTCTATTGGAGGGCTTTTCTATGACACGACACATCAGAATGTTTGATACTACCCTGCGAGATGGAGAACAGTCTCCTGGGGCTAGCATGAATGTTGAAGAAAAAGTTCTGGTTGCCAAACAATTGGGCCGGTTGAATGTCGATATTATTGAGGCCGGGTTTGCTTTTAGTTCACCGGGTGCCTTTGAGGCGGTACAACGCATTGGGCAAGAAGTCAAAGGCCCAATCGTGTGTAGTTTAGCGCGGGCCAAGCCGGAAGATATTGATGTCGCCTGGAAGGCGTTGAAAGATGCGCCCAAACCGCGCATCCATACCTTTTTATCGACTTCGGATATTCACTTAAAACATCAGTTTCGCATGACGCGGGAACAAGCGCTCAACCGAGCGGTGGAAATGGTCAAGCATGCGCGAAACTATGTAGACGACGTCGAGTTTTCCCCGATGGATGCGACGCGGTCCGATATCTCCTATCTGTGTGAAGTGGTCGAAGCGGTAATCGACGCAGGGGCCGGCACGGTGAATATCCCCGACACGGTGGGCTACACGACCCCACAAGAATTTGGCGAAATCATTCGCACAATCCTGACTCGCGTTCGGGATTGCAAGCGAGCGATTATTTCCGTCCATTGTCACAATGACTTGGGGTTAGCGGTGGCCAATTCCATGGCTGCCATCCATGCTGGTGCGGGCCAGGTGGAATGCACGATTAATGGAATCGGTGAACGAGCAGGCAATGCGTCGCTCGAAGAAATCGTGATGGGGCTGAAGACGCGTAAAGATTTTTATAAGGCGGAATCCCAAATTCACACCGAAGAAATTTCCAAGACGAGTCGCCTGGTTAGCAAGATCACAGGGATGGTGGTTCAGCCGAATAAAGCCATTGTTGGGGCCAATGCCTTCGCCCATACTTCAGGGATCCATCAGGATGGTCTACTCAAGGATAAGAGCACCTATGAAATCATGCAGCCGAATTCCATCGGGTTAACACAAAGCCGACTTGTGATGGGTAAGTTGTCAGGCCGTCATGCCTTTCGGGAAGAATTGAATAAGCTCGGCTATTCCCTGACGGATGAGGAAGTAAATTCCGCGTTTGAACGATTCAAACGGTTAGCGGATCAGAAAAAGGAATTGTTCGAGGAAGATTTAGAAGCGATTGTTTCAGAAACGGCGACCAAAGTTCCAGAGCGGTATTCGTTGAAAGCCCTCAGCACGCAAAGCGGCATGAATCAAGTGCCAACTGCGACAGTTGAGTTGGAAATTGATGGAGAGGTGTTAAAAGAAACCGGAACCGGCGATGGTCCTGTGGATGCCGTGTATCGGACGATTGCGCAGATCACACAAACCAAAAGTAAATTGTTGGCCTATGTCGTTAAAGCCATTACCGGTGGGACGGATGCGCAAGGTGAAGTCTCGGTTCGTTTAGGGCAAGACGATGAAATCGTAACCGGGAATGGGGCTGATACCGATATTATCGTGGCCTCGGCTCAGGCGTATCTGAATGCTCTCAATAAACTGTATTCGCAATTAGAACGCCGAGCCAACACCGGAGACAAAATTGGGCTGTGCTAGGAATAATTATGGAAGGGGTAGTGCGTTGTTATGAATAAGAAGATCGCAGTGTTAGCCGGGGATGGTATTGGTCCGGAGATTGTCCCGGCGGCCATCAACGTGTTGGAGGCTGTCGGAAAACCAAGTGGCCATTCGTTTGAGTTTATTCCTGCCGCCGTTGGGGGACAAGCGATTGATGATACGGGATGGCCTTTACCTGATGAGACCTTGACCTTAGCTAAATCCAGCGATGCGGTGTTGTTGGGAGCGGTGGGCGGACCGAAATGGGAAGGCTTGGACTATGAACGAAGGCCTGAACGAGCGTTGTTGGGCCTGCGGGAAAAGCTCGGGTTGTTTGCAAATCTGCGTCCGGCCAAACTGTATTCGGAATTAGCCGATGCTTCGACCCTCAAGCGTGAGGTCATTGAGGGCATTGATATTTTGGTAGTGCGTGAACTCACCGGCGGAATTTATTTTGGAAAGCCCAAGGGTGTGGAAGTGACACCGACAGGCCATCGAGGCTTTAATACCGAAGTCTACACCACGGAAGAAATTACACGGATTGCCAAAGTCGCGTTTGAAATGGCCCGTAAGCGACGGAAGCTCGTCACGTCAATCGATAAGGCGAATGTGTTGGAATCTTCGGAATTGTGGAGGAGAGTGGTCATCGAGGTCCACAAAGATTACCAAGATGTGGAGCTGCGACACATGTATGTTGACAACTGCGCCATGCAACTCATTCGAAATCCCAAACAATTTGATGTGATCGTGACGACCAATTTGTTTGGAGATATTTTAAGTGATGAAGCCGCCATGCTGACCGGTTCGATTGGGATGTTGCCGTCAGCCAGTGTTGGCGCAGAGGTGGGCATGTATGAACCCATTCATGGCAGCGCGCCGGATATTGCGGGAAAAGATATGGCCAACCCCATTGGCATGATTGCCTCTGGCGCGATGATGCTTCGACATTCGTTTGATTTAGGGAAAGAAGCGGATCTCATTGAAGGTGCCATTCAAAAAGTGTTGGCCCAAGGCTATCGAACCAAAGACATTGAAGCTCCAGGCACCAAGCTCGTCGGCACCAAAGAAATGGGTGCGCTTATCCTTCAGAATTTGGGGCAGGGGCAGAATATGGGGCAAGGGTAAGATGCTAAAATCCATTCAAGCTGGAACGATCGGTACCATAGCCGGGGCTGGTGAGTCAGGGTGCGCTGGGGATGCTGGTCCGGCAACAGCCGCGTTATTAAACGAGCCCAAAAATATTGCGGTCGATGCAACAGGGAATCTCTACATCGCCGATTCAGAAAATCACCTGATTCGAAAAGTCGATGCACATACGGGAATCATCACAACGGTCGCTGGAACTTTTATGGGCAACGATCCGGCTTCGAAACCTGTCGAGCCCCCTATGGCCGCCTTTGAAGACGAAGAAGATCCACTGGCGGATCCGGTTTCCACTCCTGGAGATGCCTATACGCAAAAATCCGACTTGAGTGGAATGGTTCGCTATTTTGGTGGAACGAAATCTGCGGACCAGCGGTTTTCCGGGGATGGCGGTCCGGCGACAAAGGCGGCACTCAATTTTCCCTCGGCTGTGGCCGTGGCTGATGATGGCACCGTGTATATTGCCGATACGTGGAATCATCGGATTCGGCGTGTTGATCCTCAGACTGGGGTCATCTCCACAATTTCCGGTACAGGCCAGACGAAATTTTTCGGGGATAACGGGCCTGCCGAAAAAGCGGCCTTGAACGAGCCCGTGGCCTTGGCTCTCGATGGACACGGCCATTTGTATATCGCCGATCAAAGCAACAATCGAATCCGAAAGATTGATCTTTCCTCGGGAGTCATCACTACCGTTGCGGGCACTGGGGAGTCGGGATATAACGGGGACGGGGCTCAGGGTCCCGACACCGCGTTAGCGGGTCCCAGTGGGCTGACTGTTGATCAAGAGGGCAATCTGTACATTGCCGATACCTTTAGTAGTCGGATTCGGAAGTTGGATTGTGTGACCGGGATAATTGATGCGGTGGTGGGAGGAGCCGGTGCTTTTCAATTTGCACCGGGTGAAAATGAATCTTCTCTCAGTCTGTCTCGACCGTACGCCATTGCCATTCATTCCGACGGTCGCCTGTTTATTACAGATAGCGATAATCACTTGATCCGAGTGTGGAATGTTCAGACCAAAGAAATGTCGCTTCTGGCGGGTAATGGGAAGGCAGAGTTTTCAGGTGATGGCCAGAGCCCTGTAGAAAGCAGTTTGAACTATCCCTTCGGCGTGGCTCTTGACTCCCAAGGGCATGTGTATATTGCAGACACCTTCAGTCATCGTATCAGGGTGATGAGAGCCGATCAAAAGGACGAATGAAAAAAACATGAATAAAAAATCGGCCTATACCGTCGCCGTAGTCGGCGCTACCGGAGTGGTGGGAACAGAAATGCTCTCGATCTTAGAAGAGCGAAAGTTTCCTGTTGGTCAGTTGCTTCCATTAGCCTCGTCCAGATCCGCAGGTGGAGAAGTGACCTTCCGTGGCGACGCTGTCAAAATCAAATTGCTCACGAAAGATTCGTTTCAAGGGGTCGATATCGCGTTGTTCTCAGCCGGAGGCAATGTCAGCAAAGAATATGCCCCAGTGGCAGTCAAAGCTGGTGCGGTTGTCATTGACAATAGTTCGGTCTGGCGAATGGACCCACAAGTTCCGTTAGTCGTCCCGGAAGTGAACCCTCACGATATTGAAAAGCACCAAGGTATTATCGCCAACCCAAATTGTTCAACTATCCAAATGGTGGTTGCGCTTAAACCATTGCATGACCATGCCACGATCACTCGTATTGTGGTCTCGACCTATCAATCGGTTTCGGGCACGGGAAAAGACGCCATGGATGAATTGGCCGAACAATGTCGCCAACTCCTGAGTTTCGGAGACATCAAACCCAAAGTGTATCCTCACCAAATTGCGTTTAATTGCTTGCCTCACATCGATGACTTTCTGCCTTCCGGCTATACCAAGGAAGAAATGAAAATGGTCAATGAAACGCGAAAGATCATGGGCGATGAGTCCATTGGCATCGCCGCCACGACTGTGCGAGTGCCGGTGTTTGTGTGTCATGGGGAATCCATCAATATCGAAACCGAGAAAAAGTTGTCCGTCGAGGAAGCCCGCACGATTTTGTCTACCGCTCCTGGGGTGCAATTGCATGATGATCCTTCCATGGGGGTGTATCCCCTTCAGATTGATGCGGCGGGAACCGATGCGGTGTTTGTGGGACGTATTCGCGAGGATGATTCCATTCCTAAAGGCCTCAGCCTGTGGGTGGTGGCTGATAATTTGCGAAAAGGCGCTGCCTTGAACGCCGTGCAGATCGCCGAGGAATTGGTGAAGTGAGCCATGCCAGAGTTCGGTGTGCTTGGGAAAATGCTCATCATGATGGGCTTGGGGATTGTGGCCATCGGCATTATTCTCTCGCTGATCGGCAAATTGCCGAGTGAAGGCAGCGGGCTTGGCTGGTTAGGAAAACTTCCCGGAGATTTTTTAGTCAAACGTGACAACTTCACGTTGTACTTTCCACTCAGCACCAGCATCATTATCAGCATCGTCGGCAGCTTACTGTTGTATCTTTTCATGAGACGTTGAACCCTGTTGCGCCTTTCTTTCCGAATCCCCATTTTTATCCTGAGTATTGGTCTTCTTCTTTTGCCCTTGGAAGGGCAGGCTCGCGGTGTGCCGATAGTTCGGGTTGCGCTGGCTCTCAAAGCCAGCCAGGTCAAACTTTCCTCCTCTCAACCACTCCACCTATCTTTCCCGGGAGGAAAACGATTTCAGGTGGTCAAGTCCGCCTCTATTCGTTCAATGAGGGGGAGGCTCCTGATCAATGGGAAGAAGACAAAGACCGCCACGGTTGTGATTGAAACTCGGGGTCGCAATCTTCATCTTTCGATTGACAGCGGAGTTCGGAAGAAACCTAGCCGCCAATGGGTGGTTCAAGGTGCTATTGTATTGACCGGGAAGGGTTCCCATCTACTCGTTGTTAATAATATCGATTTGGAGAAATATGTAGCAGGCGTGGTGAGTTCAGAAATTAGTCCGGACTGGCATGAAGAAGTTCTCAAGACCCAAGCCGTCGCGGCGCGAACCTATGTGCTGCACAAAAAACTTCTTCATGATCATCCGTTGTATGATGTGGTGGCCAGCGTTCAAGACCAAGTGTATACCGGGGCTAAACAAGTGAATGGCTCGGTGCGGGAAGCCGTAAAGGCTACACGCGGGCAAGTACTTACCTATGAGCAGCGGCCAATTTTCGCGGCCTATTCGTCAACTGCAGCTGGACCAACGGAAGATGCGTTCAATGTGTGGGAGAAAGATTTTCCGTATTTGAAGGGGGTGGATTGTCCCTTTGACGAAGAGTCTCCGCTGTACCAATGGGAAACGGCCATTCCCTTTCAGTCGTTTGAGCAAAGCTTGCGCGACGAAGGTTTAGTCGTCGGCGCGATGGCGACCCTAGCCCCGTACACGTTTACACGTGCCGGGCGTGTCTACGAAATCCGCATCCTTCATTCCAAAGGAGAATTGATTGTTCGAGGACAAGACCTGCGCCGCATTCTCGGATATTCCAAAATCCGCAGCACGCAGTTTCATATAGAGAGTATTGGGCGAGAAGTGGTCTTTTCCGGCAAGGGAGCTGGCCATGCCGTGGGATTGTGTCAGTGGGGCGCGAAAGAAATGGCGGAGTTAGGATACCGATATGAGTCGATTCTCCAATATTACTATCCCGGCACAAACCTCTTGCCCTTCAATCGTGTAGTCATGAGCCCGCCCCCTTCATCGTAAATCTTGTTACTCCTCAGCAATCGACGAGGGTTGCCCATCGAGATCCACCCTTTGGAAAAGGGGGTAGGAGGATTTTCTAATCCTTTTGTAACTACTCAGGTATTTAGGCTGAAGGCTAAAGCCTGAAGGCTATTACACATAATGCCCAACGTTTAGTATGATCACACATGATTGCCCCCTAAAAGCCTTCGGCCTTCAGCCTATCCACCTGAGTTACCTTTACTCTTAAAAACCCTATGCTCCTCTCTGACTTCGATGTGCCCTTCGATGAAACGCTCATCGCCGAATATCCCGCGTTTCCCCGAGATCATGCCCGCCTGTTAGTTGTCCCGAAGGATGATGGCCCCTTTCACCATCATCAAGTGCGAGATCTTCCTTCCCTGCTCAAACCAGGCGATGTGCTGGTGCTCAATGACACCAAAGTCATTCCAGCACGGCTGCGAGGTATCAAGTTGCCGGGAGGGGGCAAGGTGGAATTGTTGCTGGTCCGACCAGTGGAAGATACGGTGTGGGAAGTGTTGCTCAAAGGGCACGTGAAAGAAGGCCAGGTCCTGCAACTGTCGAAAGAAGCCACTGCCATTGTTCAGGAGCGCGGGGAACGGACGGTCGTACAATTCAACATGCCAGGTTCAATGCAAGACCTGCTTCAACAATCAGGAGAAATTCCTCTTCCGCCTTATATTAAACGAAAGGTAGAACAAGCCGATGCCCAAACCTACCAAACCGTCTATGCGCGCACAGAAGGTGCGGTGGCCGCGCCAACAGCCGGGCTGCATTTCACGCAGGAACTTCTAGAGAATTTAAAGAGACAAGATATTCAGACCGTAAGCGTGACCCTTCATGTCGGACCCGGAACATTCAAACCGGTAACGGTTGAAAATATCGAAGAGCATCGAATGGATGCCGAGTGGTTCGAGATCTCCGCCCAAGCGGCAGAACAAATCAACACCGCCAAAGCCGAAGGCCGGCGCATAGTCGCAGTCGGTACCACCGCCGTCAGAACCCTAGAAGCATCAGCCGTACATAAGGGAGCTGTGCGAGCCGGAAGCGAAGAAACCCGCTTATTCATCACCCCTGGCTTCAAATTCAACATCGTCGATGCCATGCTCACCAACTTCCACTTCCCCCGAACCACCCTTATCATGCTCGTCTCAGCCCTAGCCGGACTCTCCCAAATCCGCACCGCCTATCAAGAGGCCATCAAAGAAAAATACCGCTTCTATAGCTACGGCGATGCCATGTTAATTCAATAATGAAATCGTCCTTCCTTGGATTGAAAATGGCAACATGTTAACCTGTAGCATTCAGTTGTAGCCTACAGACTGCATTGGACATATTGGGAACAGGTTGTGATTTTGCCCCATGGAATTCGAGTGGGATGAGAAAAAAGCTGTTGCGAATGCCAAGAAGCATGGCGTTGGGTTTCACGAAGCAACGACCATATTTGGCGATCCACTGGCGTTGACATTTTCGGATCCAGATCATTCAAAGGTTGAGCATCGCTTTCTGACATTTGGGCTCTCTCAATCAAACAAGCTATTAGTAGTGGCACATACTGATCGAGAGACCCTAGTACGAATCATCAGCGCGCGGCGCATGAATAAGGAGGAGAGGGCAATTTATGAAGAAGACTAAACCTGACGAACTCCGTACGGAATATCGTCGGGAGGACCTCGGAAAAGGCGTGCGGGGGAAATATGTGAAGGCCTATCGGGCAGGGACTAATCTTGTTCGGTTAAAACCAGAAGTTGCAGCAGCCTTCCCGTCCGACCAAGCCGTGAATGAGGCCTTAAGCTCGCTTATCAAAGTTGCACACCACGTTGGCCTAACAAAGCAATCAAACGGCCGCAGCAAATCCC
>JADFRB010000055.1:8308-8586 GCA_022561525.1 Nitrospinota bacterium | reverse complement strand
GAAGTGAAATATTCAACTGTCCGGTTGAAAAATTGAAACCACGTTTGGTCCAGATTGTCCGAATCATTGGTCTTCTTCTAAAGAACCTGTTGGCAGAATTTCTCCTTACTGTCAGAAAAAATCAAGTGGGTTAGAGTCATGCGATTGGGCAACACATCCCAACTGAACAGTTCGCGTCGCACCACGCTTCTATCTCCCCTTCCCCTCCTTACAAAGGAGGGGAACTATTGAATTGGTGAGAATCCTCCTGGTCCTATGCGAATCTCGGAAGGGCAACA
>JADFRB010000055.1:0-8298 GCA_022561525.1 Nitrospinota bacterium | reverse complement strand
GAACTCTTGCGCTGCATCAGCACTTCCAGCTGCTGTTTTTGGATTGAAGGGTTTGGGGAAGGTGCCGACGAGGAGGCTGCTATCGATTCGAAAATTTACAGCAGTTTTAGTGCGGGCAGTCAAAGGAACAATGGGATTTCGAAAATCCCCTTAGCCCACTGTTCCATTGGGGGAACCCTTCGATAACACTCAGAGCAGACCTCAATGGGTACCTCATGGCAAGCTACAGGAAAGAGAAAATGATCCACGGAAATCAGTGAGGAAAATGGCTCACAATCAAACAGGAAGAATTTGACGGACCACTTCTCGTACTCGTTTGGCCAATTCTACGGCCTGTTGAGCATCGGAACGTTCAATGACTTCCCCTTCTCCAGGGTATCGCGTGACCGTTGCGTAGTCCGTTAACATCACACAATCATCTACCGAAATTGGGAAACGATCTTTTTCGGAAGAAGTGCCGCTAACTCGGTTAAGTCGTGGGTTTTGGGGAAATCAATGCCTAGGAAGACTAACCAAGCTTTCATCAATTTCTCGGCACACTGTTGTGCATGAAAACACACTGTATCTAGCGGACAGTCTTCTTTCATTTTGAGGGTATGTTCAGCATTTCTCAGATCATTTTCTGCTTTCGCTACCCATTGCCGGACAACCTCAATTCGTTCAGGACTTGCGCTCATATAGAACTTTTCCTTCACCTAAGGCCGCACGAATGATGGTTCCAGGACACTCACGATAGCGATCTATTTCCTGTGGGGTGACCACCACAATATCCTTTGGTAGTCCCATGCCACTTAACGCTCGGCGAATACCCAGCCGAACTTTTCGCCTCCCTTCAGAAAGTGACATAACTACCAAGAGATCAACATCGCTATCCGGGCCCGCTGTTCCACGAGCATATGACCCAAACAAAATGATCTGGTCGGGATTCCAGGTTTCGACAATTCGCCGAACCATCTCTGTGATAAGGGTAGCGCTATTTACAGACCTTTTCATACGCCTCTCCCAGTTTCCTTCAGAAAGCTTCATGATCTGAGTGCCTCTATTATGGCAAATGAAAACTGAAAGGACAAAACCTTGTTTCGTGCTATCCTCCGACCAGGGAAGGCAAGGCAGGAACAGCAGCGGTCGGCGCAACAATGTTTGAGAACATCAATGTTGCTGAGACGGCCCAGTCGATGAAGGGTTTGGGGTAGATGCCGAGGAGCAGTGTGCCGGCGATGCAGACACAGATGGCGGTTTTGAGGGGGGCTGAGACGGTGAGAGGACTTGGATCGGTTGGTTCGTTGATGTACATCTTTTTAACCACAATAAGATAGTAGTACAGCGAGATCACGATGTTGATCAGACCGACAATCAGCAGCGTATAGAGTTCTTGTTCAATGGCAGCGAGAAAGATGTAGATTTTCCCGATAAATCCAGCGAGTGGTGGCACGCCTGCCAACGACAAAAGAAAGAGCAGCATGGCCGCTGCGAGGAAGGGTGATCGGCGATTCAAGCCATTGTAGTCCTCGATTTCATCACTCTTAATCAGGTTACTTACACCGACAATAACAGCAAACGCGCCAAGGTTGGCGAACAGGTAGGACAACAGAAAGAACAGAATCGCATCACTTCCGCGCTTGGTTCCCGCGGCCAACCCAATCATCACAGTGCCAATTTGGGCGATGCCGGAATACGCCAGCAGGCGCTTAATGTTTTTCTGCGCTATGGCCACGATGTTGCCATAGGTCATCGAGACAATCGAGGCGACGACAAACAGCAACACCCACATCGGCTTAAACGTGATGAGCGCGACATAGAACATCCGAATGAGAATAGCGAATGCCGCTGCCTTCGGAGCGATGGAGAGAAACGCGGTGATGGGTGTCGGAGCACCTTGGTACGTATCAGGAATCCAAGAGTGAAAAGGCACAGCGCCGATTTTGAAGCCCAGGGCGGCAAAGATCATGATAAAGCCAATTGCCAAACCATAACTTCCAGATGTCACTCCCATTTCGGAGAACACGAAGGTTCCGGTTTCTCCGTAGACCAGGCTGATTCCATACGTCAAAAGGCCTGCGACAAACACACCCAGAATGAAAAATTTCAGCCCTGCTTCGCTAGACCGTTCATCTTCTCTAAGGTACGCGACCAACACATAAAAGCCGAAGGTAGAAAACTCTAACGTCACGAACACCGACAACAGATCCTGGGCTGATGCCATAAACATCATCCCCAAGGCCGACATCATGACCAGAAAATAATATTCGCCACGGAAGAAACGGAAACTCTTGACATAATCGATAGACATCAACAAGACGAGCGCAGTGGACAGCACAATAATGATTTTAAAGAAGATCGCCATGCCGTCCAGGACAAACGTGTCATTAAACAATGCACCGTGGACCCCGATATAATTGAACCAAATCAGATTGATGAGCGTGGCAATAATTCCGCCAACCGAGAGATACGCGAGATTTTCGTGATCTATATTTTTGAACGAAAAATCGACGGCCAACACCACACACAACCAGAGTGTGAGAAAAATCTCTGGTGCGAGAAGGAGGAGGTCGGAGGCGGATAGGGTGAGATCAAAGGTCATAAGAAATTCAGATAATCGTAGTTTCTATGAGTAGGGTATTTTAACTTCCTCATGGGCTAACCCCTCGCCCCAACTCTCTCCCCTCAGGGGCGAGGGAGAATAGAAGTAATAATTCCTCTTCTCATTCCAACAGCTCTAATTTTTCCAGGAAAGACTCTACCTCCCCTACCCCTCCTTACAAAGGAGGGGAATGTTGGAAAGTGCCTGCTCAAAAACCAAATCGGTTAAAGGGTCTATCCATTTTCCAAGGATGATCCTTTGGTTTACGGAAAGATCCCCGCTGTGTTCTGCGCAATCGCCGGCGCTACTTGGTTGATTCGATCTAGCATGGGTTCTACCGTTGACCGGACCACGTTATAAAAGTGCATTGGGAAAATGCCAAAGAAAATACTCGCGCTGATCATCAGGAGCAGTGGCATTCGATCCACCCATTGCGAGGTATCCCTCACATGCTCAAATTCCGGTGACAATTTTCCGTAGAACAAGCCCCGCATCATTTTGAACAAATAGGCAAGGGTCAGTACAATTCCCAACACCGCGACGATGACTTGGAAGGGATATTTCTCCCAACTTCCCACGATAATCATTACCTCGGCAATAAAGTTTATGGTGCCGGGCATACCGATGGAAGCCATACAGGCTACAAGAAACGCACCGGCCAGGAAGGGCATCTTCTGTGCCAACCCTCCTAATGATGGGATGTCACGCGAATGCGTTTGGTCATAGATCCATCCCGCCATGGCGAAGAGCATGCCCGTGGCCAGGGCATGGGCAAACATATAAATGACCGCCCCGGTCAAACTGATGTAGTCCAAGGCTGCCATGCCCAAAAAGATGTAGCCCATGTGGCTCGAGCTGGAATACCCGATGATATATTTGGTGTCCCTGGCATAGTAGGACACAAAGCCGCCATAGATAATACTGAAGACACACAAGACCGCCGCAATGGGCATGAGCTCGCGTGTGATCTCCGGCATAATTTCAAAGGCCACACGGATAATGGAGAAGTGGCCTAGCTTCATCAACACGCCGGCATGCAACATGCTTGTCGCGGCAGGGGCCGCGGCATGGCCGACGGGCGACCAGGAATGCAACGGCCAAATCGGCGCAATCGAGGCAAATCCAAAAAAGATGAGCAGCCAAATAATGTTGCCCAACAGGCCATCAAATTTTGCCTGCTCACGCAGCACCAAAATATCGAACGTATGCACGGGAGAGAAATGGTAAATCAAGAGGATGCCCATGAGGGCGAACACGGCGCCTGCCGACAAGAACAGCGTCAGCTTCATGGCGGCGTATTCTTTGCTGTTCGCCCCAAAGTTGAAAAAGAATTTGGTGGAATCCCTCAGCTTCAAGCCTTCAGGATCCGTCATGCCCAAGTAGCCCTTGGTATGACTGCCCCACACCCCCAACAGCAAATACATGGGTAGCACGGACATTTCATAGAAGAAGTAGAGGAAGAACAGGTCCAGTGACATAAAGACCCCAATAGTCGCCGCCGCGAGGATCAACAAAAAGATATAAAATTCTTTGGTTCGATCTTTGATGTGCCACGAAACAAAAATACCCGCGAAGAGTAAGAGCGCCGAGACAAAAACCAAGGGCGCGCCAATGCCATCCACGCCAATATAAAAGGCAATGCCCAGTTCCTCAGACCACGTCCAATGGGTCTTAAACTGAAACCCGCCGACATTCGGATCGTAGGACACAAACACATACGCCGAGGCCAAGAGGGCGAGGCCAGCAGACGCTGCAGCTACCATGCGCACCATGAGGGCTTCCCGATTCGGGACAAAGATCAACGCAATGGCACCAAAAAATGGCGCAAACAATACTGTGAGTAAGGCTAAAGAACCCATGAAAATTATTCTTTCACCAGGAGGCGTGTATTCGGAGAATCCATCGCGAGTCTTTGGTCGAACTCAATACTTGCCACGGAACCTCGCTCTAATCTATCGACGACCGCCTGCACCGAGCCATTGATCATTCGCAAAAATGGGGACGGATACAAGCCGATCCAAAAAATCATGACGCACAGCGACATCGCAATAATGGTCTCCCGTTGAGTCAAATCCTGTAGCACTTGCGGCACTTTTTCTCCCAACGGACCAAAGATCGCTCGTTCGTAGTACCAGAGGAAATAGGCCGCAGAGAAAATCACACCCAAGACCGCCACAGCCCCATAGATCCAATGCGCTTGAAAGGCGCCAAGCAGAATCAGAAACTCTCCGATAAACCCATTGGTTCCCGGTAGCCCAATTGACGCCATGCCAATGATGAGGAAGAACGTCGCGAACAAGGGCATCTTGGCCGCGATGCCTCCGGCTTGATCCACAAGGGTATTCCCCGTTCGGTCATACAAAAAGCCTGCTATGAAAAAGAGGCCAGCGGTCGTAAAGCCCAAGTTGATCATCTGCAACAAGCTGCCTTGAATGCCTTGAAAGTTCAGCGCAAACAGACCGATCACGACGAAGCCCAAATGGCTAATGCTGCTATAGACCAGGAGCCTGCGGAAATCAGCCTGCACAATCGCGATGATCGCGCCATACACAATTGCAGATAGGCCGAGGACCATGAGTATCACGACCACGGTTTCATTCGTGGAGGCTTCAGGGAGCAACGGAAAACTGAAACGGAGAAATCCATAGGTTCCAAGTTTGACACCGGCCAACACCACCGACATGCCGATGGGCCCTTGAACGAGCACATCCGGCAACCAGGTGTGAAAAGGAAATATCGGAGCCTTAAAGGCCAGCCCCATGAAGATGAACCAAAAAATAAGAATCTGTTCTCCGACGGGAACCGGGACTGTCAGCAATTCGAGGAAGTCGAAACTATAGGAATTCGTGACATTATGATAATTCAAGCTCAGCAGCGCGAACCCGACCAACATAAAGACGCTGCCCAACAGCGTGTAGAGGACATACTTTAACGCGGCATACTCCCTCTCTTCTCCCACCCCCCACATTTTGATGAGGAAGTAGCTGGGAATCAGCATCAGTTCCCAAAAGACGAAGAACAGGATTAAATCGATGGACACGAAAATGCCCATGATCATCGTTTCCAAGACCAGGATGCTCATGAAATAGGTCTTGAGGTTCTCGGACACCGCATCCCAGGAGTAGAGCACAATCAGGACGGTGAGAAAGGCGGTCAAGCCGACGAATAAAATGCTAATGCCATCGACGGCGAGGTGATAGGAAATTCCCAGTGGAGGAATCCATTCATGCCGTTCACTGAATTGCATGGCGGCAGAATCAGGAATGAACCGCCATAAAAGCAACGCAGCCAGGATGAACTCAAGCACGGCGATCCCGAGGGCGGACTTCTTGAGAAGATCCGGATCCTTCTGCGGCCACAGCAAAAGCGCTCCGACGAACGGCAAGAAAATCAGGACCGAGAGCAAGGGAAACCCAAATTGCAATTCTTCAAGCATCGAAAATAGTGAACCCTAGGAGGTCGTTAAAAAAACTTTTTTTCGTTCGTGGTGAGCCCATCGACGTAGCTCAGGGCGAACGGAGAACACAAAATTTTCTCACTCAGTATTAGTTATAAAACCGATGTTCCGACCAACCACACAAACAATAAATGCACCAGCAAAAACAGTCCAATCACAATCACCGCGGCGTAATGATTTACCAGACCTGATTGCATTTTCCGCCATGACCCGGCCAATACATGATTGGCGTACCCAATCACATTGAGACCACCGTAAATCACGTGTTTCTCCATCCACGTGATCCCCGCCCCACTCGCATCGGCCCCATGACCAATCCCTCGAATGAAACGATCGATAATATTCTGATCGACCCAATCCCCTATTTGGCCAAGACGTTTACACGGTTCAACAATGATCGCATCGTAAATCTCATCCACATAGTATTTATTCAACACGGTGCGATAGGCCCCAGCGAATCGTTCCGACCACTCTTCTGCCAACGTCGTGTTCACGGAATACATATAGTGCGCCAATCCCCAACCACCCAACGCAATGGTAATGGCCACAGCCATTAAACCGATCAACGTCCCCGTACTCACTTCATGAGGCACTGCGCCAAGCGGTGTTGCCACAGTCGATAAAAATCCATGGAACCATCCATGCTCGGGCGGAACACCTAAAAAACCACCAACAATCGCGAGGCCAGCCAACACCATAAGCGGCACCATCATCACCGGCGGCGATTCATGGATATGATGATCGACTTCAGGATCAACTCTCGACTGCCCGTAAAACGTGAGATACATGAGACGGAACATGTAAAAAGACGTCAAAAATGCACCAATGGCCGCAAAAGCGTACAACACGTATCCCAAAAAATCTCCCTGAAGAAACGCATGCGCCATGATCTCATCTTTACTCCAGAATCCAGCCAACGGCGGAATCCCCGCAATGGCTAAGGTGCCGATGAGAAACACCGCATGCGTAATCGGAATCCTTTTGGAGAGCCCGCCCATCTTCCGAATGTCTTGCTCGCCATTCAGCGAATGAATCACCGCCCCGGCAGTCAGGAAGAGGAGCGCCTTGAAAAACGCATGGGTGACCAGATGAAAGATGGCGGCAGTATACGCACCTACCCCACAGGCCAAAAACATGTAGCCCAACTGACTGACGGTTGAGTAGGCCAACACACGCTTGATGTCGTTCTGGACGAGTCCAATTGTGGCGGCAAATAACGCGGTGATGCCTCCAACGAGGCCCACCGTGGCCATAGCGAAGGGCGCCATATCGAATAACGCATGGTTTCGAACCACCATGTAGACACCAGCCGTGACCATAGTGGCCGCATGAATCAAGGCGCTCACTGGCGTGGGACCTTCCATGGCATCAGGCAACCACGTGAACAGAGGCAGTTGCGCCGACTTTCCTATGGCTCCGACTAACAAGCACAGCGCAATCGCCGTGGCCATTTCTGTAGAGAGTTGACCGGCATTGGCAAATACTTTGGTGTAATCCAATGTCTTAAAATTCACGAATATTAAGAAGATGGCCAGAAGGAACCCGGCATCACCAATGCGATTGACCACAAACGCCTTGGTGGCCGCTTTCGACGCCGATACTTTGGTGAAGTAGTACCCGATCAACAGATAGGAGCACAGTCCGACACCCTCCCATCCGATGAAGAGCACCAAGTAATTGTTCCCCATCACCAGCAGGAGCATCGAGACCATGAACAAATTCATATACACGAAGAAGCGGGTAAACCCTTCTTCGCCATGCATATACCCAACCGAGTACACATGAATCAGAAATCCAACTCCTGTCACCACCATCAACATGATAGCGGTTAACGGATCGATCAGGAATCCGAGATTGATGTTGAGGTCACCGCCAAAGATCCAAGAGTAGGCAATGACTTCACGAGGGGTCGGATCGGACATGACACCGACGAACACGTTGAGTGCACAGAGGAAGGATAAACCCACAGATCCTAAGGCAATACGGCCAGCTAGGTCATGAGAATATCGATGACCGACAAGCCCATTCACCAGGACGGCAATGAGCGGAAAGACTGGGATAAGAATTACGATAAGATCTGACACGCTACCATTTCAATAAATTGATCTGATCCACATTGGTCGACATTTTTCCACGGAACACCACGATGATGATGGCCAAACCTATTGCCGCTTCTCCAGCAGCAATGGCAATGACAAAGAGGGCTGCTAATTGCCCAGCCATCGAATCCAAGTAATGGGAAAACGCCACGAGATTGATA
>JADFRB010000054.1:4735-8603 GCA_022561525.1 Nitrospinota bacterium | reverse complement strand
CGCTCAGCCTCATGGGCCGCGGTCTGAGCCAGATCGGCCAGCTCACCGGTGCTTTTGAGCACCGCGGCGGTGGCCTCGTCACGATCCAGGGCACTGCGGGAGCGCAGTTTGGCCGCGACCGCGTGCGCGCGCTTGCCCGCCGCCCGGGAGCGGTCACGCAGCGCGGTGCGCACCGCGCCGCCAGCAGCCTGAATCCGCTTACCGGTCGCCGCGATGCGCCGCACCGCCTTGGCCAACGAGATGATTGGTCATGCGTATCTCTTTGTGGGTGACGAGGGTATGGGTAAACGGCTGATGGCTCTTCGGTTTGCGCAAGCCTTATCGTGTGAGGCTCCGCCCGCCACTGCCCAACCCGATTCCTGCGGTCAATGCCGGGCCTGTCAACAGATCGCATCGGAAACCTATCCTGATTTGCTTGTCATTCAACCGGAAGAAGACAAGGCCAATCCCCAAATAAAAATCGACCAAGTGCGCGATGTAGAACGGCACATGATATATCGGCCACTGTTTAGTTCGCGAAAAATTTGCCTGATCAATGACGCCGAACGGCTCACTCCCAGCGCGGCCAATGCCTTTCTGAAAACATTGGAAGATCCGCCGGACCACAGCTTGTTTATTTTGATCACGAGTCATCCTATGAAGTTGCTCGCCACGGTGCGTTCTCGCTGCCTGACCCTTCGGTTCTTTCCGGCGACCTCATCCCAAGTTGAGGGCGCACTGGCACTCAAACAGGCGCTTCCTGAGGAGGACGCGAAATTTCTTACTCAGGTTTCCGGCAATAGAATCGGCCTTGCGCTGCAAGCAGACGCTGTCCAAACGAAAGAGCATTACGAGCAATTTTTTGAGCTTTGCGCAGATCAATCAATGGCCAGTACCACCGACTTGTTGAATAAAGCAGAACAATTGTCGAAAGCTGGACAGTGCTCTGACATCGTTGACTGGCTTTCGCACGGACTACGCGATCTGCTCCTGGCCAGCATCGGAGCCCAGGAAGACCTGATGCTCCACCATTCGCATCTTGACAAGATTCAACGACTGGTTGAGGACATTGACCCTGACCAATTATTTGATCTTTGTGAATCTTTGCATACGCTTGAACAGGCCCCGATTCGAAACCTCAACGCACAACTCGTTTTGGAAAACTTCCTGCTTCGTTTTCAGCAGGTTATTCATCGTCATGCCGCGTGATTCATCCTTCCTGTTTTGGGAATACCACTAACCCATGGCTAAAACCTTCTACATCACCACCCCTATTTATTATGTGAACGATGTCCCACACATCGGGCATGCCTACACCACGATTGCCGCTGATGTCCTGGCACGGTATCACCGTATGCGTGGGCATGATGTCTTTTTCCTTACGGGCCTCGATGAACACGGGCAAAAGGTTCAACAAGCCGCGGCTAAAGCCGGGATATCGCCGCAAGAACACTGCGATCGGTTCACCCCACAGTTTCAACATTTGTGGAAGATGCTGGATATTTCCAATGACGGGTTTATTCGGACGACCGACGCAAAGCACCAAGCAGTGGTGCAACGGTTTCTGCAGAAACTATTCGACCAGCAACTGATTTATCGTGCGGAGTACACCGGTTGGTATTGCACGTTTGATGAACGATTCTGGACCGAGAAGGATGTGGAAGGCGGATTGTGCCCTGACTGCCAACGTCCGGTCGAACAACTGAGCGAAAGTAATTACTTCTTCCGAATGGGTCAGTATCAGCAACGGCTTCTTGACCATATTAATGCGAATCAAAATTTTATCCGTCCCGAATCTCGCCGCAATGAAGTCTTGGGATTTTTGCAAAAACCCCTCGAAGACCTTTCCATTTCACGGCCCAAGTCAAGACTCTCCTGGGGCATTGAACTGCCGTTTGATCAAGACTACGTGACCTATGTGTGGTTTGATGCATTGGTGAATTACGTGTCTGGCTTAGAGTACTTGCCTGCCAAACCGGCAGTGGATCGTTTTTGGCCGGCTACGGTACACTTAGTTGGCAAAGATATTTTAACGACGCATGCCGTGTATTGGTCGACCATGCTCATGGCATTAGAGATTCCGCTCCCCCACACGATTTTCGCTCATGGCTGGTGGACAGTGAATGGTGAAAAGATGTCCAAAAGTCGCGGGAATGTCGTTGATCCCTACGCCATGGTCGATACATTCGGCACCGATGCGTTTCGGTATTTTCTGTTACGGGAAGTTCCGTTTGGACAGGATGGTGATTTTTCGCATGAGTCGTTTATTGGTCGGATTAATAGCGATTTGGCCAATGGTATTGGAAATTTGTTGAGTCGAACGGTGACATTAATCCAACGATCTTGTGGAGGGAAAATTCCCATATCCGTTTCTACTGAGACATCGGATTTGGATACCGAGCTTCAAGCCACGGCAGAAGCCCTCATTCAAGAGAAGCTTCCGCTTCATCTAGGATCAGACCGCTTGGAATTTAATCGGATGCTCGAATCTATTTGGAGTCTTGTGCAACAGGCTAATCAATACATCGACCAAACTACCCCGTGGGTCCTTGCCAAAGATGGAGAAAAGAAGAATCGTCTTAACACCGTTTTATATCATGCCGCTGAGACGTTACGTTTTCTGTGCGTAGCCGTGTATCCCATCATGCCAGGAACAGCCGAGGAAATGTCCCGCCAGTTAGGACTGCACATTGATTTTTCAACGCCCATTCTCGCTAAATCAATGGCTTGGGGCGACCTAACCCCTGGCATTGAAGTCGTCAAAGGCAAGTCCTTATTCCCACGCATTGACCCAGCAGCAATTTCCAAACAAGGAGTCACTGTGAGTACAGAATCGACACCGGCTTCTTCGCCAAAGGAAGCTACTGGCGAAGCATCCCCACAGAGTCCCTCTTCACCCGGGAACAGTTCCGCTTCTCCTGAGGTAGAAAACCAAATTTCGATTGAGGACTTTCAAAAGATTCAACTGAAAGTCGCCAAGGTCCTCACCGCCGAACGAGTGCCGAAATCAAATAAACTACTCAAGCTCCAAGTAGATCTCGGCACCGAGCAACGGCAAATCGTCGCAGGCATTGGGAAAACATATGCCCCGGAGGATCTTGTCGGAAAAACGATCGTGGTGGTCGCAAACCTAAAGCCCGCGAAACTCATGGGGGTGGAATCTCAGGGAATGGTCTTAGCGGCGGGAGGGAAAGACGTGCTAGGACTTGTCACGTTGTTGGAAGGTGAAATTGATCCCGGCACACAGGTAAGATAGTCACCGGAAAATCAATATTGGGAATTCAAACTTGGCTCGTATTTCAGTTGGATAGATCCCAAGGAAAGGCCAGCCGCCTTATCATCATAAGGCGGGAAAGGTCGAGGCCCCATTTCAGGAAAAGACATGCAGTTATTGAATAAAATACAAAATCATTCGGCAGTTATTGGAATAGTCGGGCTTGGATACGTGGGCCTCCCTCTCGCAGTCCTTCAGGCAAAAACGGGATATCAGGTTATTGGTATTGATGAAGACGCTAAAAAAGTCGATCAAGTCAACAAAGGGAAAAGTCACATAGACGATGTGTCGGACAAGGACCTGGCTCAATCATTGGGAGCAAAACAATTCTCGGCCACGACAAACCTTGGTCTTCTCGAAAAATGTGACGTGATCCTTATTTGTGTACCAACCCCTCTCACCATCAATAAAGAACCAGACATCAGCGCAATCATCAAGGTCACCAAGGCCATCGCCAAACATGCTCATCCCGATATGCTGGTCGTGCTGGAAAGTACTTCCTATCCGGGCACGACAGAAGAGGTCATCTTGCCAGAGTTAATAAAAGATGGGTTCCAAGTCGGGACGGATTTTTTCCTGGCTGTTTCTCCAGAACGTGTTGATCCCGGAACCCAA
>JADFRB010000054.1:0-4725 GCA_022561525.1 Nitrospinota bacterium | reverse complement strand
TCTGGTCTCCAAAATGGACATCGTCATGATTTGCGTCCCTACGCCGCTTTCTAAAACCAAAGACCCCGACGTCAGCTACATTTTGGCGGCTGTGAAATGGGTGCAGAACAATTTCAAAGACGGCGCTCTGATAGTGCTTGAATCCACTACCTACCCCGGTACCACCGAAGATTTGATATTGCCGCTCCTGTCGGAAAATAAGCGAAAAGTCGGCCGGGATTTTTTCCTGGCTTTTTCTCCAGAACGCATTGATCCCGGGAACAAATCCTTCAATACGCAAAATACGTTTAAGCTCGTTGGAGGTGTAACCCCTGCCTGTTGTGACATGGCCAAAACCTTTTACGAACAATCCATTGTTAAAATTTTCGCTACCTCCTCCACCAGAGTAGCAGAAATGACAAAGGTCTTCGAAAACGTGTTTCGATCGGTCAATATTGCCCTGGTGAACGAATTAGCCGTGCTTTGCGATAGAATGGGCATCAATGTGTACGAAGTGATTGATGCCGCAGCCACAAAAAACTTTGGATTTATGGCCTTCTACCCTGGACCGGGTGTAGGAGGCCACTGCATCCCTTTAGACCCATATTATTTATCGTGGAAGTCAAAGGAATACGACCTGCACACGCGGTTTATTGAATTGGCTGGGGAAATCAATGAAGGGATGCCCTACTTCGTTGTTGCGAAACTTCAACGGATCCTGAATCAACGAACGCAATGCTTAAATGGAGCGGGCATTCTTGTTTTGGGCGTGACGTATAAGGCCGATACTGGCGACTCACGTCAATCGCCAGCCATCAAAGTCATGGAGTTATTACACAAAGAAGGCGCCCAGCTCACCTATGTTGATCCATATGCGGAAAAGCTCCAATTAGGAGAGGTCGAGTTTAGTGGGAAAAAGTTATCTCCTTCCCTATTGGCAGAATGCCATTGCGCCCTCATTCTCACCGCCCATTCCAGTTTCGATTACGACCTGATCGTGAAACATGCCCCAATTGTATTTGACACCCGAAATGGCATTCGAAATGTTCAAGGGGAAAAAGGAAACGTCATCTTGTTATAAGGGCATACCCAGCATAATAAAATCGAAACCCACGCTAACCCACACGGATGATCTGATTCAGGCACTCACATGCCTGTGCAAACAGGCCATCGGGCAACGACCCGATCGGATGTGGCTTGGCCCCGCGTACACGCCAATCAAAAGACTTGGGTTGGTGGCAGAGCACATAACTGGTCTGCCCTGCCTTGCGTCCCCTAGCTTGCCCGACTGCCACGGCAAAAGGATTATCAGCATTGTATTCCGCCGTGGTCATGGGCAACCCAATGACCAGCGAAGTTTTCTCGTTAAAAATGCGCGGCGAGAGGACAAGAAATGGATGAATATCCCGCATTTCCTGGCCAACATGCGGGTTACAGTCAATCCAGACAACCGTTTGGCGATCAGGCACCCACGCGCCCCGCTTCTCGTGGGAAGACCGCTTTCTCACTACCAACGCTCTACCCCGACAGGCTGACTTGCCATCACTTCACCACCGTGCCGGGCCGGGTCAAAGCGCGCCAGTCGTTGCTCCAGGGTAAACGGAGCATCCGGGACTGGCGTGATGATCACCTGCCCGCCTTCCACCGAAACACGCACTCGCTGGTCGACGCGCAGATGCGCTTCACGGGCGACCGACGCAGGCAACCGGACACCCAGACTGTTACCCCACTGCTTAATATCGAGAACGGCTTCGGTCATCGTTCACTCCTGAAACTGAGATGTATAAACATAAGTTTATACAATGCGGAAGGCCCCGTCAAATGAGTTGATTGAGATTCATGATTGAGATTCAGTGGCGTATTCCACGCAACCGGATAGTCGGCGCCTGGCCCATGAGCCATGAACAGGCCCATGGACTGATAAACCCTCCTCCAGATCCGGATTACGAAAAATCTGCACATGATCGGCGGTGACTCCCGCTCCCTTCTGGATCGCAATTACGGCATCCAGGGTGAAGTGACCATCCCTTATTACACAAAGAAGGCGATCAGATCACCTATGTTGACCCCTATGCGGAAAGGCTCCAAATAGGAGATGTCGAGTTTAGTGCGAAAAAGTTATTTCCTTCCCTAATTGGCAGAAACCAATTGCGCTCTCATTCTCACCGCCCATTCTGGTTTTGATTATGACCTGATCGTTAAACATGCACCATGTACTTGATACGCGGAATGGAACTCGAAATATTCACGGAAAAAAAGAAAACGTCATCTTGCTATAAGAACTGCACGCCTCAGGACTTGGCTACGCGACCTTCCTCGCTTCAGCAACCCACTCACCATCGATAAACATTCGATGCCACAATTCAAGCATCAGCAAATTCCAAATGGGATAATGCCACGCTCTGACCTTGTTGACATGTTCATGCAAGAGACGTTCGACAACCTCTTTCTTAAAATAACCGCGTTGGATCGATCGAGGGGACAACAACATATCATAAGCAAAGTCGCGGAGTTCATTCCTTAACCAATGATCAATAGGAACCCCAAACCCCATTTTAGGGCGATGTAAAATTTCTGGAGGAAGAAGGTCACTTACGGCTTTTTTCAAAAGATATTTTTTGTTCGATCCTCTCAGTTTCATGTGGGCCGGCAAACTTGCACAAAATTCCATGACCTCATGATCAAGAAAAGGCGAACGAGCTTCCAAGCCATGTGCCATGGTCGCGATATCCACTTTGACCAATAAATCATCGGGCAAATAGGTGTTCACATCAACGTCTAACGTCGCATCTATCATATTCGTCGCATCTGATCGCTGAAAGGCATCCAGAAGAAGTTCTGCGGACTCATTCCCTCCACATCCGACCTTAAATTCTTTGGTGCACAGTTCAGCTTTTAAGCCAGAATCAAAATGACTCATCCACAGACTGTATCGATATTCTGGAGAATGGGATAATGCTGAAGTAAAGCGCTTCACTCGACTGATAAGCGTTTTCGATTCTTTTGGTTCAGGAAGAAAACGAGCGACGGTTTCGAGCCACCTTCTCAAGAAAGCAGGAAGGCGATCATATCGTCCACTAAGAACATTGGCCAAGTATCTATCGTACCCCGCTAAGTCTTCGTCTCCCCCATCTCCATTCAGGGCAACCGTGACATATTGTTTGGTCATCTCAGCTAAATAAAACATAGGGATGGCTGAAGAATCCGCAAACGGTTCATTATAGTGCCAGGTTAATCTTGAAAAGATTTCAGAAGGTTTAGGCGTGACGACAAATTCTTGATGCCGTGTTCCAAACCTGTTGGCGACAGTCCGGGCAAAGGATAATTCATTGTACGCTTCTTGCTCGAATCCAATCGAAAACGTGTTGAGCGGTGAAACCCCCAGTTGCGCCATAATGCCCACGACAACACTCGAATCAATACCGCCACTGAGAAACGCCCCAAGGGGAACATCACTGATCAATCGACATTTCACGGCCTCCTCGAGTTTCTGAATAAGTTCATCAGAAGCCTCTTCTTCAGAACCCTGGTAGTGTTGGGAGTAAGACAATTTCCAATAACGTTCCAAACTTACCTGTCCATTCTCAACAACTAAAAAATGGGCAGGTGGTAACTTTCTCACTCCTTGAAAGGCAGACCAAGGAGAGGGCACGTATTGGTATGTTAAATAATGTGAAATCGCTTCGAAATCCACCTCAGGCTTGAACTGTGGGTCAGCTAAGAAGGCTTTTGGTTCCGAGGCAAAAGTAATTCCATTATTGTCCAACCAATAATACAGCGGCTTTTTTCCAACCCGATCCCTGGCCAAAAAAAGCCTGCGATTCGGCCCATCCCAAATCCCAAAGGCAAACATGCCTCGCAAGTGTTCAACACACTTCACACCATACTCACAGTATGCGGCCAAGACAACTTCCGTATCACTGGATGAACGAAATTTGTGACCGGAAAGTTCAAGCGACTTCCGCAACTCTTGAAAATTATAAATTTCTCCGTTGTAGGTAATTGAAACCCGTCCATCTTCACTAACCATGGGTTGATGAGCAGCTTGGGTCAGGTCAATTACAGCCAGACGACGATGGCCAAACCCTAGTGACCCTTTACTGAGTATTCCTTCTCCATCGGGACCACGATGGATTAATAAATCACACATCCCTTTAAGTAGAGATGGCTCAACGGGCACCCCCGAAAGATAATTATATCGACCGACTATGCCACACATTAATTCTCACCAGTAGCGCCAAGATACTGAATGATCCCATTACCTTTGAAATTGAAATAAATCCTTAACTTCCAAAAGCTCGATTTACTTTTCATGGATATCCTCATGTCACCAAACTCTTCCCGCGAATATACCGAATACATAGTTCTCTATTGCGATTCTTTAAAAACGACAAAAAGATATGTCCTGTCTTTAAACCATTGACTTAAGAATTTGTTTTCTCGTTCTGATAGAATTAGTGGTGGGCTCCAGGATGAGAAAATAGCGTACAGGCCTGCGAGCAAGATTTTCGAGAGGCAACAAACCGGTGAAAGTTAACAAAAGATCCATGAAATTTTTCACCTTGGCAATCTTTAATATTTTACTTGTTCTGTTCTTATCCTATAACGGAGTAGATAATTCAATAAGGCGCTGTACTCATTTAAAGTTTCAAAATTAGAGCGCGGATGGGACCGATCGCTGAGCAAATTCGTCGCCTTGCGGCTTTGACCCCCTCTTGGTTTCCTCAAGCAGGGCAAACCAGTTCA
>JADFRB010000053.1 GCA_022561525.1 Nitrospinota bacterium | reverse complement strand
GAGGTGGAGGCCCTGGGCGGCACCGTCCTCAATCACACTACCAAAGACCCATATCGGTTCTGTCGCAAATAATAGAATTGTGAGTTACGCCACTGGTTTTCATGTTGGACCAAGTTGAAAAACTCCAGTAAAGTTGACAATTCTCGTTTGCGGGACACAGAGATAAAACCCCTTATTGCCTTCAAAAACATTGTTTGCGACAGAACCGCACATAGCGTCTGCTTGATCATATCCGCTTCGCAGAGATGATCACACGCGCAACATACCGCGCATGACCTCACCGTCGTACTCCTGGGGAGCCTCAACATCAAATAAGGCGAGCATTGTGGGGGCGACATCCAGCAGGCTCGCGGTGGGCAATGCCTCTCCGCGCTTGAAATGATGGCCACTGGCTATCAGGAACCCGCTGTGCCAGTGACCACCCGGGCGCTTGTGAAACTCTTCCAACTCAATACGCCCAAGACGCTCCGACTCCACCGCGGAGATAGGAACACCGCGCTGCCAGAGAACAACCAGATCGGGCAGCTCATCTATCAGCGGCCCCTTGAGCAGATCGCGCAACTTGTAGACATCGGTGACAGCCGGCTTGCCGGTGCTGACGTCGCGCAGTTCCTTGAACGCGGTGATAAGCTGCTCGCACACCGCATCAAACTCGCGCCCCGGCTCGACTTTCCCCTTGGGCTCGCGACCCTTGAGATTAATTCTGATCAGCCCGGAATTGTCGCCGGGAACCGAAAACGCAATACTGTTTTTCCAGTTAGTCCCGACACTGAGCACACCGCGAGTCACCGTGTCCCAGAGTCTTTCCGGTACCGCGTTCTTTACCCTGCGCATCAGATCCGGCGATATCACTTGCTCAACCCGCTGAATGATCTGCGTTGTCGCCGCGGTATTGCCGAACAGCGCTCGGCGCGACCCCCCCGGCTCGCGCGGCGAGTTGCGGGCCGGACCTTTTCCCGCCATACCCAGGCGATCAAGGATTTCCGGCAAGAGCATTTCGCCACCGGCATGGGACCCCATTCCGATAAGCGAGAGCACCACCATATTGGCATCGGGAAAGCGCTCGACGATCTGGGCAATGCCGCGGTCGCAGGCGCGATAGCTATCGAGGATCACGTCACCTACTTTGGCTACCAGATCGGCGTCGTACTCGGGGTGGTCAGGGTCATGCAGGTGCCAGCACATATGGCCAGCCCAGTGCGGTTCTGAATAATTGGCCAGGGCAAAACGACTGTCGCTGCGGGCGATCATGTCGCAGAAAATATCGGTGCGGATTTGGGCGCCCTGAATCAACTTGTCCGATAATTCCCGCCACTCTTCTACGGTATGTAAGCGGCGCTGGTACCAGTCCGCCAGCGGGTGCTCGCCAAAGCGTTGGGACACGTCCGCAAATAACTCGGGGGGCTCTGAGCACTGCTTCCAGCCCGGGTGTTCACTACCCCAGTCACACAGGATCACGCCATTCACACCCGGGGTGGGTTTCGTTAAGGCCGCGTCGAGTATTGCAACGCGGTGGCCCGCCTTCGCCAGGGAGTCCCAAAAGTATTCACCGACCACCTGGTCCGCATATTTCTTGATCATGCGGTAGGTACCGTTCTTCAATTCACGGTGAAAAAACCCGATACCGTGTTTCGCCGGGTTGGTGCCGACACAAAGACTGGGCCAGACACAACCGCTGGAGATATAACCGGGGCCCGTAAGCTCGCACCAGACGCCCTGCTCGCGCAGGCGCTGGATGGCGGGAAGTTTGCCCTCGTCGCACCAACGCGAGATCAGCGATACTTCCGCTGACTCAAGCACGACAGCGATTACTTGTTGATCGGTTTGGCTCATGAATAAATATCGGCTTGGGCTGCGTTATTGTTAAGCGCTGTTACCGCCGCCCCTGATAAGCGCGGCACTAATGGATATAGTATAGGCCACAATAATCATGGAATGACGGCAATTATGTAATATCGAGAACTGGGTAACACCGGTCTGCTGGTCTCCCCCCTCGGCCTTGGTGTGTCATGTTCAAACTTGGCTTATTGGTTTTGGAATTTTAGGCCGGATACCAGAATATTCAGGCTGGTCCTAGCTTGCTCATTTCCCCTTCGGCAAAATCCCCTTCTTCTCCAACACTTCAATCAAGGCCGCCACTTCCCACATGTTGGAAATGGTGAGTTCTTCGAGGGTGACGAGGTCGTTGGGGTCGAGGGGTGAGGCCATTGTGGTGGAAGGATACTGTATTTAGGTGTGATTGCAAAAGAAAAAGCCCCACCGCCGCAACGATGAGGTTTGCTGTTTTGCGTGACTCTATTATCGACTATTTGTTTACGCTTGTGCCTACCCGTATGGTCGCAAAACTCATCCAGCCTTGATGTATTTGAAAAACTCAAATATTTCAATTCGGATGAATTAATAGAATGGACAGGATAGATGCCCCCCCGATTTTGAAAACGTCTGACATTGATGAGAAAACAAAACCTCAAAACCAGGATCGCTAAACTTGAATTTGAATAATAATTGTCGAAGGAATATAAACCAAATGGGTCTCTAGCTAAAATCACCACTTGGTACAGATTCGTTTGAAGACTTACAGTAAATTCGAAGTTCTCTAAACCCCTTTTGACACATGTTATACATCCCACCAAAGGTGGGGTGGAGAATCCACGGAGAGTGTTCCTCACCTATCCCAGAAACGTTTTCAAGAAAACGCTTTTAGATTAGCCTTCAAGTGTTCGATTGATCTAGTTCCGATAATGGCCGTTGTGACTTCTGGATGGTTTAAAATGAATTCAGTGGCGACTTCGCTAACCCCTTTTTCCTTCTTAGTTGCCTCAAGCTGAATGCTGTCAAGTTTTTGTTTGATTTTTTTATTTTTCTGTGGATCAACATCATGAAAGCCAGTCAAGACCTCTTTTTTTTCGGTCAAAAGTCCTCGTGCAAAAGGAATTCTTGCAATGATTCCTATGTCTGGGTTGAGATTCGGAAATAGAACGTGCTGCGCTTCATCATCAATAAAGTTAAATGCGATTTGGAAAGAAGAAATATTTTTTCGTTTAAGACAAATTATTCCATCCTCTACTTCATTTAATGAAATCCCAAAAAAACGAATCTTCCCCTCTTTTTTTATTCTATTAAGAAAGTCAAATACTTCCTCATCCTCATTTTGAAGAACTTCCTTCGGAGGACTATGTAATTGGTAGAGGTCAATGTAGTCAGTCCGTAACCGTCTTAAGCTTCCTTCAAGCGCTTTCTTTAAATGTTTTATGTCAAAGCTTTGCCGTTTTTTGGAATGTCCCTTAAGAGACTTTTTCTTTTTCCGCAAAAGTGGGCGAATCGGTGAAATAACAGGGATGAGATATTTTCCAAAACGTGCAAGTGATGACGGAAGGTATCCAACTTTTGTGGCAATGATTGCTTTATCGCGCCTTCCCCCGAAGGATTTTCCAAGAATTTCTTCAGAACCGCCGTAACCATAGGAATCAGCGGTGTCAAAAAAGTTGATTCCAAAATCAATGGCACAGTCAAGCAATGAAAATACATCGACTTTCTTTTCCTCAAAAACACTTTGACTGAGACGCGAACAGCCAAGTCCAATCACCGAAATTTTCAATCCTGTATTTCCCAATTGGCGATATTGCATATTATTTAAAAATGTCGGAAAGTATTTTTCCGTCCATAATCTTAGGAACGGGTTGCTCGAAAAGATGGAGAATTGTTGGCGCAACGTCCAGAATATGCGCCTCATCGAATTCTTGATTCGATTTGATTCCTTTTCCACAAGCGAGTAGAAATCCATTTACCATGTGAGCACCAGTACGTTTATCAGGAAGAACTCCGGAGACTTTACCAATTTTTTTCGACTCAAGATGATTAATCGGTGCACTCAGATTCCACTGCACAATTAGATCTTGAAGTTCATCTAAGTGTTCTCCTTGATAAAGTTCCTTTGTCTTGACGACTCCCTTGACAGCCCTCTCACCTGTTTCCGAGTTAATTAACTCCATCAGGTCTTGGGTAATTAATTCGCAAATCTTGTCATATTCGCTACCAGGCTCAACCTTACCCTCGGGTTCTCTTCCCTTCAGGTTAATACGAATTGCCCCAGAGTAGTCCGATGGGACATTAAATGCCTTACTATTTTTCCAGTTATTTCCCATCGATAATATATATCGTGTGACTGAATCCCATACCTTTTCTGGAGTTATCCTTTTTATTTTTTGCATCAGTGGTGGAGGGATGACACTCTCGAATTTTTTAATTGCATAATAAGGTCCCCACCGATGACCGGGCAAGAAATTGTGGATCCCTTTCGGCTTTTTCTTCCCGGAGTAACCAAGTCTGGTTAAGATTTCTGGAAGTAAATGTTGCCCACTAAAATTTGGCCCCATCCCGGTATTCGAAACAATAAGGATTGTTGCCTCGGGATATATTTTTAAGAGAGCATCAATCCCACGATCAACTTCCTGATAAACTTTTAATACCGGATCCCCACAGGCATGATGGAGATCGGCGTCATATTCTGGATGTCGTGGATCACAAATATGCCAAAAATAATGACCCACCCAATGCGTTTCGGCATAACCAATCAGGTAAAAGTCCCAGGGCTCTTTTTCAAGAATCCATTTTGCTATCTCGGTTCTGCGACGCGTTCCCTCAAGAAGTTTTTCCTCTAGTTCTTTCCACCCCTCGATTGTTTTTGGTTTTTCCTGATACCAAAATTCAAGCGGGTGATGTCCGAATCGCGAAAAAATATCTTTGAATAAGTTTTTCGGCCAAGAACGCTGTTTGGCGTTGAGTCCCTCTGCTCCCCATCCAACAATCATCATACCATTCAGGTTTTTGGTCACGTGAGAATCAGGGACATCAAGAACAGCGGTACGTTTCCCATTTTGACTCAGAGATTGCCAAAATGGGTCAACGGCTGTTTCTTCAGCATATTTTTTTTGTATCCTATAAGTACCGGGCTTGAGCTGACGATGATAGAAAGCCATTCCGTGTTTTGCAGGATTGGTTCCTGTAATAAGTGATGCCCACGTGGCTCCACTTGATATTTCTGTGGTTGATCGTAATTGGCGCCAGCTTCCTCTTTCGATAAGGTGTTTAAATGCAGGAAGCTTGCCTTCTTCGGCCCATTTTTTAACAAGAGTCGGCTCACCTGCCTCAAGACCAATCATCAGTACTTGTTTGTTATGCTGGCTTTGATTCATTTCGATTTCCCCCCTGAATGCGTAGATTCATTTTTGAATGTCAAACCCAAAAAAAAGCCCTTCAATTGAGCACCAATAATATTTCCATGGCCTTGGCTAATTAATTTAATTGACAAAAGAAGTACCCGAAATGGAAGAAACAAAAAGATACATACTTTTTGGGTGAAACTGGCGTGTTGGCGAATTAAATGTAGATAGTTCTTCACTTTCGTTTGTTCATAATGAGGAAGTGGTTTTCTACCAATTTTTGTCCCTTTATGGTAAATGGTTGCTGAGGGCAAATAAAGAGTTTTAAAGCCCGCTTTTTTAGCCCGAAAACAAAGATCAACATCTTCCCAGCCGTAGGGGTTAAATGTTTCATCGAAACCCTTAAGCTCTTCGAAAAGATCTGCCCTGATGAAAAGCCCAAAGGCACCGCATGCAGCAACATACCTCTTTTCCTCATATTGACCAATGTCTTCCTCTCCGGCGCCAATATCACGAATTACCCCTGTGTAAAGATTCGATTGAATTCCAGTGGAATTTAATGTCTTCGATGGATAGCGGGTATAACCTTTGCCGCAGGCAATTCCTCCCTGCTTGTCTATCTCGAGGGCATCTACGAAATTTTGAATCGCTTTTTTTTCAACGATCGCATCATCATCCAGAAAAAAAATGTAATCGAACTGATAATGATCTTGCGCATAGCGCCAGCCTGCGTTTCGCCCGCTGGGGGCACCAAGGTTTGTCGAGTTTTGAATCATCGATACATCAGGATAAGTTTTCCTAAGAACTTCCCAGGATCCATCGGTTGACGAATTGTCAACAACAAGAATTTGGTGATTTGAATAATCAACCTCGAGAGCGCTTTTAACCGAATCAAGCACATCTTCCTGCTTATTATGGTTCAAAATAATCGTCAATACACTTGGGCCGTTCATGGAAAGACCTACTTTCGATAGTGAACATTGAGCGGACAGGAATAGACCAAAGTGGGTCACCTGTCCACAAATCCGCAACCCCACCGCAACCTGGGATGGAGATTCCAGAGGGGATGAGACATGAGGAATTTTGTTTATAAGGATTAGAAAGCATGTTAACAACAACCATCAGCCCATACCGTGACTTTTACGGTGCCAATCAAAATAGAGTCGACTACCCTCATGCCACGAAGGACAGGTTCTTTCATATATTGCATTTACGTGCACCTTTACAATTTCAGTCATATTCGGTTCTCGGCTAGGCTTAATGAGGGGGTCAGCAGGACTCCGACAAGGAACAAAATGTGAAGTATTGGCTTAGACACAGCTTTCCTCTTTTCAGGAGAACTGTACGCTTCTTTGATCACAAAGGTAAAGATGAGCAAGGGTTCTGTCGCAAATATCGGGATATGGTAGCATGAAGCCATTTCACGGGAGACTCACATGGCAGCTATCACCTTCAAGGGCCGACATTTTCAGCACGACATGATCCTCCAAAGTGTTCGCTGGTATCTCGCGTATTCTCTCAGTTATCGGGATATTGAAGAAATGATGGCCGAACGGGGTTTCACTGTGGATCACAGTACCATCAATCGCTGGGTCCTTCATTATTCTCCACAATTGGATGCGGCCTTTCGACAGAAGAAGAAACGCGTTGGCCATCGATGGAGAATGGATGAAACATACGTCAAAATAAAAGGCCAATGGAAATATTATTATCGAGCGGTTGATAAGCAAGGGCAGACGATCGACTTTCTCTTGACGGCCACACGAGATACGCAGGCGGCCTTACGCTTTTTGAAAAAAGCGATTGCTCAAAACGGAAAACCGAGTCTGGTGAATATTGATCAAAGTGGTGCGAATACAGCCGGTCTCAAACAAGTGAACCGAGACAATACAACACGTATCACGATCCGCCAATGCAAATATCTGAACAACATCATCGAGCAAGACCATCGACACATCAAAAGGCTCACGCGACCGATGCTCGGCTTCAAAAACTTCCACGCGGCTCAACGGACCTTAGCAGGCATTGAAGTCATAGCCATGATCAAGAAAGGACAGATGAAAACCCTCGCGGGAGATAGGAAAACTCCTGCTGAAATGTTCTATGCCCTCGCCGCGTAGTCATCCGGGTCACGACCAACCTTTTCGCCTCGATTACCTATTTGCGACAGAACCGCCTATAATCCATTGATTTGTCAGGAATCAGATTCCCGGCTCCACGCCTGGATTGAGCCCCTTTTGGCTTAAGTTGACAATACCTTTAGTATCATTTGAATAATAGTTTGGTTATGTTAGTGATGAGATTTGAGTAATCAAGAGGGGTTTTCAATTGAATGCAGACAGCAACTTGGGTAGATTTCTTAAGGAAGCCCTGAAAATTGGGTGGATAGTCGTTACCTGTGGAGTGCTGTTGACCGCCTGTGTGGGGGTGGCCCAGAAAGAGTGGCAGTGGAAGAAAGGGGAAGAACCTACGGCATTTGGATTGATTAAGGTCAGAACGACTGGATCGTATTCACGAGGGTATCAAACTCAACTTCGATTTTTTCATCTGCTAAACCGTGGCACAGGGGAACGCTTTCGCGTCGATGTTCAGTCAGCTGCCAAAGCGTTCATTCTCAATCTGGCTCCTGGGGACTATGAAGTCGTTCGGGTCCAGTTCAATGAAGGTCCTATGATGATGGAAGCTCATCTTAGCTTACAATTTCAAGTCCGACCAAACGGAACGAATTACCTCGGGATTTGGCAGTTTGATGTGGATACACCCCGCACTCAGCGGATGTTTCGTACGAAAATCTTTCATGAGCAACCTAACTGGGAAGAGATTCCCATGATGCGGGGAGCACCCAAACCAAAAACAATGGAGGTTTTTCTTCCTAAGCTCGAGATTGAAGAAATTAGACTCTTCACCGTCGCGCCTTATCCGAAAATTAGCTATTACTATCGGTAATCATGAGAATGATTCATACTCATTCACACGGAGGTTTTCCTCTTTCGCTGCTTAAGAGATTCGCGTACATCTTGGGCGGAAATTTTTAAACGAAACTTTTTGTAAAGCTCGACGTGGCATTCACCCTGTATAGTCATAAAACGCGCCTGCACTGTTTCGCGAGGATGGAACTCACAATCTCAAGACTCCTCTTAATCAGCGGGCCACAGGTTCGATCCCTGTACGACCCACCAATTCAATAAAGGGCTTTCGCCGTCTCCCGCCGAGGCCCGTTTCCCATAAAAACTGTTTTAGATCTGTTTCTGGAAATCGGGCGGCTGCGGTTCCCTCACATAAGCCAGGCATGTACTCTGGTGACTCACTAATGCCGTATCAGCTACTCTCCTCCACCATTTTAATTTCAGACTTCGACATATTAACCCGGCAATTAAATGCATTGCATCTAGGCAGCATAGGCAATTTTCGGATGACGGAAGTATTTGCTCACTCGATCTGGCGAGTGTTGCAA
>JADFRB010000052.1 GCA_022561525.1 Nitrospinota bacterium | reverse complement strand
AGAAAAGGCCACTCGGCGGGGAATCATACAGAATTTATGGTGGGCGATGCCCCACCCTACCAAGTTAATTCATAGAGGGTGGAATTACCACGAGATCTGAACAGTTGGCGATATGGAAAAAATCACGATCGGCAGTTAACAGGGGAAACCCATGATCCATACACGCTGCCGCGATTAAGAAATCAATGGGGCCAGCGTTGACCCCCTTCGCGCGACAGATGTTTCGAAGTTGTGAAGCAGCGACATAGGTCTCCCGAGTCAACTCGAGAAGAGGAAATGGCTCAAGCAGTGTCAGGAGGCGTTGAAAGTCACGTGGCAACCTGATGCCGTCCAAAAGTTCCTGAAGAATATTCCCGATCAAAAACATTCCATCCCCCTGCTCGATATGAGACCGAAAGGCTTGAACAAGGGGGTTGTTTTCCTCGACCTGAGACCGCCGAAGGACCAGCGACCATACTGACGTATCAACGACAAGATTCACGATCCCGCCGATCGGCCTTATACTGCCAGCCTTTGCGAAATTCGATTGAGCCCATGGCGCGGAGGATTTTCCGCTGCTGTCGGCGTTGAATGAATTCTTCTAATGCCTTTGTGACCGTCTCCTTCTTCGTGCGGAGGCCACCCGCCTTCAGGGCCTTTTTCAATAAGGCGTCCTCAATGGCAAGATTTGTTGGCATCATATCCCCCATGTGTAAGGTTTACACATCGATATTAATTGGGGTGAGGGCCTCTGTCAAGCCTTGTGATGTGAATGGGAGAGGTGGAAGGGGAGCTGGTTTAATTTTCCCATCCCATTTTGGAAGAATCTCTTTTCACTCATTCCGCTTGCATGCCTCCCCCTTCATTTATCCAACATGTGCTGAAACGAAACACTGGCACGCTGAACCGGAACCAGCAAGTGGTGGGGTTGGCTTGGGAAAATCAACTCCCTCTGGGCCAAGACCAGGTCACGATTGAAGCTGAAGCGGATTATTTCACCGGCGATCATGGTGGAGGAACGACCGCCGCGCTTGGACAGGATCGGCAGGGGCATGGATTGTTTTTGCAAATCAGTGGACAAGGTAAATCGCCACTGAATTACCGAATTCGGTATGAAGACTATAGTCAGGACTATCAACCGGCGGGGGCAGTGATTACCCCCGGGTTGCGTTCGGAGGAGGGGCATGTTGGCTGGCGATTTCCCACCGGGCTGCAAGCCCGTGGTCGGTTTCAGCACTTTCGCAACAATCGCGGAACGGCTAATCCGTTGGATACCTATACCGCGGGGCTCGGGTTATCCGGCCCAGTTTTCACCTCGGTGATTGATAATCTCACCATCCGTGCGGATGGCTTCATTCAAGAGCAGGAAACCGAAAATCTCTCCACCGACACAACGACCACGAGCCTCTCTGTTGGCTTGACCAAACCGCTGTTCCCGAACATCACGGGGAATGCCGATTTCTTTTATCAGTTTCTAAACCCTCATGGTGTGGGGTCGACCAATACGACCACCTGGCAGGGGAAGACGGGGGTGGTGTACGCGTTTGCCCATCAAGAAGTCAGTGGGACGGTGGGTCCGCAGGTGTTGTCTCGCCGGGTCCTGAATCCGGCGAGCGATAGTCAGGATTGGCAGCCGAGTGTGAACTTGAACTTGGTCTATGGGTCGAATACGTTGAATTTCAGCCAGCGGATTTTGTTTCAGGATCGCATGAGTCCGGGGGCGATCAGTGCGACGACCATGACGACCAATGTGAATTATCGCGTCCGGTATGAGGCGCATACTTTGGGGGTGGAAATGGATTGGATCACTCGTGACCCCACTTCGGGCGGTGATACGGAATCGTTCCGGTTTGGCCTGTTTTGGCGGATTGAATTTGACAAGCCGGCGGCGACACTGGTGATGGCCCCGCGAACCTCTCGACCTGGCGAGGTTCCTACCTCAGGACTCGAATTGTTCAATTCACTCCGGCTCGGCACGCCTCTTGGTGAGGTTCGTGATCGCCTTACCCAACAAGGCTTCGTGGTATCTCAGGAGCGACCCGGCTTGTTGATTTATGAAGTGCAACTGCTGCCGCTCATTCCGCAGCGGCAACGACTGGTGCTCGCGCATGATGATCGCATACTCCAACGGACCGTCTTGATCATTGATTTTGATCCGAATCAACCCACTCCCAGCATTCTTCAAACGTTTGATCGGGTGCGGCAATTGGTCTTGACCCAATATGGCACGCCACGGACCTTTTTTGAGGAAGGGGAATTTGGGGACGATCCGCTCGGTGAGTTGCGGCGACAAGAGGTAAGCCGGGCGTTGGAATGGGAGCACCCCGACGGATTGCTCCGCTATGGGATTCCTCAGCGCGTCGATCTTCAGGTGCGCATGGAACTCACCTTGGCTCCCACATTGCAGACCATCCGCGATCCCCTGTGGAGTTTGCAGCAAGTGCAGTAGGGAGGCAAGCCTCTGGAAATTGTTTTACGCCTTAGGGTTTTTATACAATCACCTTTGAGTATAATGTGACGCATCACGAAAATTTTTTAGTACTTTTCCTCTTGAGTTGCTGATTGGTTTCATCCGTCTTTTTGTTTTCCCCTTGCATGCCTTCCACTAGTGAGTTACCCTGATTTAGGTGCCTTCCCTTCATCAATCTCAACATGTCTGTTTTGAAGTGACCCTCACTTTCATTTACCGGCATCCTAAGGTATTTATTCTTAGGTAAGGGGATCTTAAATGAGCCAAGCCATAGTGAATATCGATCAACTGACGAGTGGAATGCAGGAGCCGGTGAAAAGGTTTGTACTCCGTGTTCAAGAATTGGCGGGCTCGAATTGTCTGGCAATCACAAGCTTTGGGGCAATCGCGACCCCAGCTTTCGATCCCAAGAAACAACTTGCCAAAAGCGTGGTGATCCTCAACAACATTGATTTACCCATGCTCCGAGAGTTAGCCAAGGATGGGGTGAAGCTTGGAAAAGCGAAAATTGCCGCTCCCCTGATCATGACGCCTGTGTATATTGAAGGATCGCTTGACACCTTTCCTTTGGAATTTCTTGAAATTCAGCAATGCCACCTGTGTCTGGCTGGCCCTGACCATTTTTCTGACTTGTCCTTTGACGCAAGTCATATTCGTCTGCAATGTGAGCGGGAACTCAAAACCATTCTTATTGCAATGCGACAAGGTCTCCTAGTTGCGGCTGGGCGTGAGAAAATGTTTGGGACCATGGAGTCGGATATTGCTGAACGCCTCATGCGTACCTTGCGTGGCCTGTTGTGGCTGCATGATCAGAAGGACTATCTTGCCGCAATTCAAGTGGTGGGGCATATTGAACATGAAACCGAGCGGTCGTTGCCAGCAATTCGTGGGACGCTTCAAGATCTGCGGCAACATGGCTGGGAAGACTTTATGAGATTGTACGAAGAAATCGACGGGCTCAAGACCATTGCGGACAAATGGTAATCCTCTCCTTGCGAACACTGCTCGCCACAATCTTGTTTCTTTTTCTCATCCCGTGTAGCGCTGGATGGGCTGAGGTCTCTATTCCAGACCCTGGCACCTTTGTCGTCGATACCGCGGGAATCATTGATGCCTCCACCGAACGCCAATTAGAAGGCTGGCTTCGTGAGCTGGAGCAAAAGACCTCAGCTCAAGTCAAAGTGCTCACCGTGCTAACCATCGACGGCGAAGATTTTTTTGGGTTTGTGCAGCGCCATGCAGAATCCTGGAAGCTTGGGAAGAAGGGAAAGGACAATGGCGCGCTGATCGTGTTAGCCATCAAAGAGCGAAAGGTCCGTATTCAGACCGGTTATGGGCTGGAAGGCGCGCTGCCGGACTCATGGTCCGGTTCGGTTTCTCGTGCGGTGGCCTCACAGTTTTTTAAACAAGGAAAGTATTCGGAAGGCATTTTTCAATTAGCGGTCATTACAGCCAATCAAGTGGCCGATGCCCAACAAGTGAAACTCACGGGCATCCCTAATTATCGATATCAGCCAAATGCCAGAAGAAGTGGAGGCGGGGGGTCTTTATTGGGATCCCTGATGGTCCCGCTGTTTTTCCTCTTCATGTTATTTTCCAACATGCGTCGCCGGCGGCGAGGTTATTCGAACTGGGGTGGCGGAGCAGGAGGCCTCGTTGGAGGCATGCTCCTTGGTTCGGCGATGGGAGGGCTTATGGGCCGAAGCACGCATATGGGCGGTTTCGGCGGCGGGTTTGGTGGCGGGTTTGGCGGAGGATCGTTTGGTGGTGGCGGTGGTTTTGGCGGTGGAGGTGGCGGGGCCAGTTGGTAAAAGGTGATACGCGTAAACTCATCTCCAATGATTTTTCAATTTACTGTAGGTCAGTGATCAGTAAGATTGAAGGAGGCTATTCTGTGAGTGCAGGACGCATATTATTAATCATCTTTGGTGGAATCCTTATCTTGGGATTGATGGGCGGATGCGCTGTGTACAATGGCTATAATCAAGCGATTATGCTCGACGAAGGCGTCAAAAGCCAATGGGCGCAGGTGGAAAACCAGCTGCAACGTCGGTTTGAGTTGATCCCGAATCTCGTTCAGACGGTAAAGGGCATAGCCGGGCAAGAGGAAAAGATTTTCCTCGGGGTAGCCGAAGCGCGTAAGGCCTATTTTCAGGCCAATACCGTCAATGAAAAGGCACGAGCCGCGGGTGGATTTGAATCAGCTCTGTCTCGCCTCTTGGTGTTGCGTGAAACCTACCCAGAGTTAAAATCGGACAAATCGTTCTTGAAACTGCAGGATCAACTGGAAGGTACGGAAAACCGTCTGGCCGTGGAACGGAAGCGATACAACGATACGGTGCGAGTGCTCAATACCTTTACCCGAAAACTCCTGGGCAGCTTGTATGCGGGATTGGCTGGGGTTGAAAAAGCGGAGTATTTTGAGATCGGAGAAGAGACGAAAACCGCACCCAAAGTGGAGTTTTAGCATCAATCCGGCGATTTTGGGGACCAAGGGGATAAGGGGAAGGCGTTGAAATCAACGATAACGGAAAAAAAGGATAAAGAAAATTCAAAAACAACCGATAATCTTAAAGACATTTAAAAAAAATTCCAAAACGAGCACTTCAAGCCAAAGGCCGTTCCCACCCATAAGGAGGATCTCACATGTCTGCTGTTGAATTGGAAGAACCCCAAACCATGTCCACTCCCCCAACCGACCTCTATACTGACTTTCCAGGTGATCACGGCTCGGGCGACTCTGGCTTTGGTACAGAAAAAATTGTCGCCTTCATTGGCCAGGGCGTCGAATTCAAAGGGACCATCATCTACAAGGGTAGCGTACGAATTGATGGCCGGTTAGAAGGCGAGTTACACACCGAAGGCACGCTCCTCGTTGGGAAAGAAGCCGTCATCACCGCGAAGATTAGTGCAGGTTCCGTGATCAGCAAAGGCAAGATCACCGGCGATATCATCGCCAATGAAAAAATACTGTTGCTGTCATCCGCCAACATGGACGGGTCACTGAACACCCCACAATTGTCCATTGAAGAAGGGGTGATCTTTAACGGCACTATTGAAATGAAGCGATAAGCTCGAGGAGGGGAAACCTTTTCCCTTCCTGAGCATTCTGGCTGCCAGAGAATCACCGAATCCATTCCCATCCGACGCCGGGTTATTATTCGCTCCTCAATCGGGACCTGCCCCATCTGTGTAAGGTTAGAACCCAGTTGGCCCTTCCCTCGATTTTCGTATTAACGTCCTGCATTATTTCTCTCCGTTGATTTCGCACGAAAGAGAACAGCCTTGTTACATATAATCTGGACTAGGAGCCTGTCCAAGATTAGACGAATCTACTGCGGCTGTGCTGGATTTGGCCAGATCTTCCGATCCTTTTCGTTGAATAGCCCAACTATTCGCCTCAAACGATCGAAACATCTGACTCAAACCAGCACCCCCTCGCGACGATCGCTAATCTTGGACAGGCTCTTTGATGTTGACGAATCACCTGAAACTTCGAAACAATAGAGGGCTGGACAGAGGGCATTCGTTCAAAGAGGGATACCATCGTGAGTAACGAATCGGTTCAATTAGAAATCTACGATACGACGCTTCGGGACGGCGCACAGGCAGAGGATGTGAGCTTTTCCGTGGATGATAAAATTCGCATCGCGCAAAAATTGGATGAATTGGGGATTCATTTCATCGAAGGGGGTTGGCCTGGTGCCAATCCGCGGGATATTGAATTTTTCCAGAGGGTCAAGGCCATTCCGCTGCAGCATGCCCAGATTGTGGCCTTTGGGTCCACACGAAAGGCGGGAAATGCGGTGGATGACGACCCAACCCTCAAGGCTCTCCTCGATGCCGACACGCGGCTTATTACCATTTTTGGCAAGAGTTGGACGTTGCATGTGACGGATGCCTTGGGTACCACGCTGGAGAGTAATTTAGAATTAATCCAAGACTCCGTTGCCTATCTTCGTTCACATGGAAAATCGGTGTTCTACGATGCCGAGCATTTTTTCGATGGGTTTAAAGCGGATCAGGAGTATGCGCTGGAGACCGTGCGGCGTGCTGTCGAGGGAGGAGCCGAACGCATAATATTATGCGATACCAATGGTGGGACCATGCCGTGGGAAATTGAAGACATCTGGCCGAAAGTCCAAGACATCTGCCAAGTCCCACTGGGTATCCATGCCCATAACGATGCGGACATGGCCGTGGCGAATTCCCTTGTCGCCGTCCAAATGGGCGCGCGGCAAGTCCAAGGTACGATGAATGGCATTGGGGAGCGGTGCGGGAATGTTAATTTGTGCTCGGTTGTGGCCAATCTTGAATTGAAGATGAATAAGCCGGTCTTGGGTGAAGGCCGATTACAGCATCTTCGCAATGTCTCTCTCTATGTGTCGGAGATTGCGAATTTGTTGCCGAATAAGCGTCAGGCGTATATTGGGGATGCGGCCTTTGCTCATAAGGGCGGGATCCATATCCACGCGGTTCAAAAAAACCCGCTGACGTATGAGCATGTTCGACCAGAATTGGTCGGAAATCGGCAACGCATATTGGTATCCGAAAGCACGGGACGGAGTGGCGTGGCTCATAAGCTTGAGGAATATGGGGTGACCCTGTCGAGGGATCATCCCCAGGTGCAACAATTGTTGGCCCAACTCAAGGATCGTGAACGGGAGGGGTACCAATTCGAGGGCGCAGAGGGTTCCTTTGAACTCATGGTACGGGAAGCGTTGGGCACGCATCAGCCCGCCTTTGAATTACTCGGGCTGCGAGTCATTGTCGAAAAACGTGCCAATGAAGACCCGACCACGGAAGCCACCATTAAGGTCAAAGTGGGTCATGTCGTTGAGCATACGGCTGCCGTGGGGGATGGTCCGGTTAATGCCATTGACAACGCCCTCCGTAAGGCCTTGGAGAAGTTTTACCCAGAATTGCGAGAAGTTAAATTGCTTGATTATACACGTATTTTCCTTGACAATCCGGCTCTCTCTCGATACCGTGCTGGGAAAATTCTGGCGTTTTACGCCAGAAGTGTCATACGAACCCTTCGTGAGGAGTCCCGATGCGAAAAGCCGATATTGCCAACGAGATTTGCGAAAAGGTTGGGGTGTCGAAAGCCGAAGCCATGGAACTTGTTGAATATGTCCTGGATGCGATTAAGTCCGTGCTCAAGAATGGTGAACCTGTCAAGATCGCTGGATTTGGGAACTTCATGGTTCGAAGCAAGGGCGAGCGCAAGGGACGAAATCCTCGGACCGGTGAGGAAATTGCCATTAGTCCCAGGCGAGTGGTGACGTTTCGGGCTAGCCAAATTTTTAAAAAATACGTGAATACCTAGTCACTCCTTAGGTTTGCTTCAATTTTGGCTCAGGACAAGGCGCAAGAAGCGCAGAACCGGAGCGTATTGGGAATACTTGAGGGCGCCGCACGGTGTGAAGAGCACCACGTTTGTGCACGCCGAAGGCTTGCGAGCACCACAGCAACGCCGTCATGAGACAAAAGGGAAGTGACCTGAGGAGTGACGATTCCTAACGGAAACTCCTGCTGTGTCAGGGATTGACATGGAGGTCTTTGGGAATGAAAATTGAGCTCAAGTACGACGACAAGTCGTTTTTTAAAATTGGCGAGGTGAGTGCGCTCACGAAGTTGCCTGCCTCCGTCCTCAGGTTTTGGGAATCAGAGTTTAGTTTTCTGCGCCCTCGAAAAAGCCAGGGACGTCATCGTGTCTATGATCGCCAATCGATAGAAACGGTGTTGGAAATTAAGCGAATGCTCTACGAAGAAGGGTATACCATTATGGGGCTCAAACGGTATTGGCGACGGCGCCGAAGCCAGCCCCAAACAGAGGTTCCCTCAGACAAGGTCGAGCAGGTTCGACACGAACTTCAGGACATTTTAGGGATTTTAAATTCATATAGTGTGAAGTCAGGCGAAGTGAGCGTTTCCTAGTAGGGACCTGTTGAAAAAGCCCGCCAGCGGCGTTCTCGGTCCTTTGTCGTGCTCACGTACTAAGTGTACGCTCCGCGCGTCAAAGGCCCTGCGGCCTTGCTGGGCGGCCATTTTGAACAGGTCCCTGGTAGCGCAGATCTAAAGTCCTGGTCGAGACACGAGTTGCTGGGCAGGCCTGTTTAAAAAGGTTCGAGAACGCCGCTGGTGACCCTTCGGAAAGACTCAGGGCATGCTTTTTGAACAGCCTGCTATGGTG
>JADFRB010000051.1:612-8860 GCA_022561525.1 Nitrospinota bacterium | reverse complement strand
GGGGTACACACGAGTCGCTTCAATGGCCGGTGGAATCAAGGCCTGGCGTCAGGCAGGTTTACCCATTGAGCCAGGCCCTGATTCTTCATAGTTGAGTGCGTGACGTCAGATCGTCTGAAATCTAGGTGATGACCATGGAACCTAATCCCTACGGAAATTTCTTGTTAAATTCTTTGATGACTTCGTTCGTGATATCGAGTCCCTTTCGACTATAGAGCACGATCGGTAATCTGTCTTTCCGGCCTTTCTCGATCACAAGAGTGAACCCATGGCGATCGGCAACGGCCTGGGTCGCTTTTGCAATCTTGCCCATATACTCTATGAACATGGCCTGCTCTTTTTGTGCAAGTTCTTGTGTAAACTCCTGGGTACGCCTTTGGAATTCCTGCACCTTTCGTTGAAAGAGACCTTGCTTGGCCTGCATATCTTTTTCACTGAGCCCCTTAGAATTCTGGAATTCCCCCTGAAGGATTCTGATCTCTTCCTCGTCTGACGCTATTAGTTTTTGTCGAATGTCCATATGTTCTTGCAGGGTCGCAAAGGAGCGTTTTCCGGCTTTGGACTTTTCCATCACGGCTTGCGTGTCCACAAACCCAACCCTAAAGTCTTTCGCGGCAACCGCCTGTGGGAGGCCACACCATAGGCTGATCAATAACAAGGTCAGGCATAGCGCGCCTGTCCGGGTGCTAGTTTTTGTGGCAATCACATCACTTACTCCTTGCATGGCAAAGGCCTCCTTCTTCAATCTGATCAGTGAACGTTGGGTATCCCAATTGGTAGGGTTGGTCTCACACCTGAGGCATGGTGCATCTAGCAGAGAACCGTATTGACCACCGAAGGTATTCACTAGAATGTGGTGCTGTCAAGGTTGTCTCAAACAACCTCATTGACGCTGGGCCATGCTCTATTATACAGGGTCAGGGAGGCTGACGTGAGGCTTCGTGATCATGCAGGTGTTCCACCGTGGATCGAGCGAGAGGAATTGAATGGGAATGAAATCAACGGCTCCATTTTTGGTGTGTTTTGGTGATAGCCTGACCGCAGGGTATCAAACTGGGGTGGGAGGTTTTGGCCTGAATGCCGATTCTCCCTATGGCGGATTTATCCAGCAATGGGTGGGGGCTGGTGCAAAGATCGTGGTCACGGGAATTTGCGGAGAACTCACCAGCGAGATGGTGAAGCGTTTTCATCGAGATGTCGTGGCAGCTCGGCCGAAAGTCACGGTGATTTTAGGTGGAACCAATGATCTGGGTTCGGGCGTGTCTCCTATGCACATTTGTGAAAATCTCCAACTGCTGTACCGTTCGGCCATTGATGCAGGTATTGACCCGGTGGGTGTGACGGTGCCATCGATCTGTGTGGATGGCGGTGAACCTGGCATGGGGCAAAAAGATTCAGAAAGGCCGATTCCGCCTTGGGTGCAACCGCACATCGATCAACGACTCATCCTGAACCAGCAGATTTCTGAGGCATGTCGGACATTCAATATACAGTGCTTGGATTTATTCGCTGAAACCCTAGAAGGACCCACCCACCTATTAGCTTCTCAGTTTGCCAGTGATGGATTGCACTTCAACACGGCCGGGTATGAAGTGTTTGCTCGACTGGTTTGGCGTCACCTACTGGCTGAGCCCTTCGGGGACTGTCCGCCGTAAGTTTGGTGTCCGTTATGAGCTTGACGAAGACGAAGAGGAAGGCGAAGAAGTTGAGGTTGATGTCGAAGTTGATGCGCTTGAAGATGATGATGAATCCGAAGATGACGACGAAGGGGTGCTCGATTCACTTTTTGCGGTTGAGGAACTCGAATCGCCACTTTTCCCATCACTCTTTGCCTCTGAACCTCCTCCGTCTTTTTTCCCGTCGGGTGAGTCGCTGGGTTTCGATGCATTCGGATCCTTCAATTTATTCGAGTAGTCCGTCACGTACCATCCCGTTCCTTTAAAGATAATGCCAGGTGCGGAAATGAGTTTGCGAACACTTTTGCCACATTTGGTGCATGCGTCAACAAGTGGGTCTGAGAATTTTTGCTGCACTTCAAATTTATGGTCACATGTTTCGCACAGATACTCGTAAATAGGCACCGGTAACCTCCTTCAAATTGAATAACAAGTTCAATAACACCAAAAATTTTGTTGGTCAAGGCAAGTCTGTGTTTAAGAAAGTGCTTGAACGGCAGACCGAAATCGTTCCATTCCTTTTTGAACGGTTTCCATGGTTGGTGTGTACGACAACCTAAGATGTAACGGACTGCCGAAGGGTTCACCGGGAACACAGGCCAGATGCGCTTCCTGTAACAAATAGGTCGCCAAGTCGGCAGGGGTGGCAATGGTTCCCTTGGAATGACGACGCCCGAGAAGCCCGGACACGTTAGGGTAGGCATAAAAGGCGCCGGAGGGCGTTGGGCAGGTGACGCCAGGAATCGAATTGAGCTGTTCGACCACCAGGTCTCGTTTGGGTCGAAGGTCCTTGACCATATCATCAAAAAAACTTGATCCGCCCTGCAACCCCGCTACAGCAGCTTTTTGTGAAATTGACGTGGGGTTCGAGGTGCTTTGTCCTTGAATGTTGGACATCGCCGCAATCAAGTCCTTTGGGCCTGCGGCATATCCGATGCGCCATCCGGTCATGGCAAACGCTTTGGACATGCCGTTTACCACCACGGTTTGATGAACGATCTCGGGATCCACGGACACGATGCTGAAAAATGGGGGATCGCCGAAGACCAGCTTCTCGTAAATTTCATCCGAGATCACCAGCACCTTGTGCTTTTTGGCAATGGCGGCGATGCGTTCAAGTGTGTCGTGAGAGTAGATGGCTCCGGTCGGATTGCTCGGGCTGTTCAAGACCAGGGCTTTGGTCCGTGCTGTGATGCAGGCTTCAAGCGCGTTTGCGTCGATAGCGTAGTGCTCGGATTCCCGAGTCTCCAGAATAACCGGAGTGCCATCGGCTAATCGAACTTGATCGGGATATGACACCCAGTAAGGAGCCGGAATGATGACTTCATCCCCTGGATCCAGCAACGCCTGAAAAATGTTGTACAACGAATGCTTAGCACCGCATGACACAAGAATCTGCGATTGTTCATACCTCACCCCTTGATCCCGCTGGAACTTGTCGATGATGGCTTGTCTCAGCTCATCCGTTCCTGAGACAGGGGTGTACCTGGTAAACCCGGATTGAATAGCGGCTTGGCCGGCTTCTCTGACAAAATCTGGGGTGTCTTGTGCGGGCTCACCGGCTGAAAAATCGATGACATCGATGCCTTCCTTGGCCATGGTTTTGGCTTTAGCGGTAATGCTGAGGGTAGGCGAGGGGACAATGCGAGTGGAACGAGTAGACAGGTTCATGATGTCTCTTGGCGATAGCACTGCCGAAGTTTGTCGGCGACTTCAGGGTGAACAAAATCTTCCAAGGGTCCTCCAAACATCGCCAGTTCTTTGACAATGCTAGAGGTCAGATACGAGTACTCTTCGCTTGGCATGAAAAATACGGTTTCCAATTGCTCGTCAATCTTTCGATTGAGCAACGCCATCTGAAATTCATGCTCAAAATCCGACAGCGCACGCAACCCGCGAATAATGGCATGCGCACCGCGTTCCCGCACATACTCGACCAAAAGACCGTTGAATGATTCCACTTCCACATTTGCAAATTCTTTCGTGGCAATTTTCGCCAGCTCCACTCGATCGGCAATGGATAGCAAGGGTTCTTTCCGAGGGTTAGGCGCCACGGCCACAATCAGTCGATCGAACAAGCGCAGGCTGCGTGCCACGATATCGGTGTGGCCGCGCGTGATGGGGTCAAAGGTGCCGGGGTAGACGCCTATGCGCATGTGTCATCTTTCGTGGTTGGCACCATGTGATAAAAGGTCAAGATGGTATCGCCATAACGAGATTGCCGAGTTTGCCGGAGCCGACCCGTTTCAAAGGGAGTGAGGCTTTTTTAAAATGTTCAATCACCACCAACCCGTTGGTAGCCACTTTTTCACTGGAATCGAGCTGGTTGAGGAGTGGTTCCAATTCAGAAACTTCATAGGGTGGATCGGCGAACACCAGATCGAATGGGTTGGCATTCTGTCGTAGAGGGCGGGTGTTCAAATAGACCTGGACATCTTGGAGATTAATGCTGCTGCAAGCTGTGAATTGACAGCGCGTAATATTTTCACGCAGCACCTGGACCGAAGCTGGCTGGTTTTCCACAAAGACCACTTTCCGCGCTCCTCGACTCATGGCTTCGAGCCCTAGGGCTCCCGTTCCCGCATAGAGGTCCAACACGTTGGCGTTGGGAAGGCGCTCTGCGATCATTGAAAAGAGCGCCTCTTTGACCCGTCCCGATGTAGGCCGGAGTCCAGGACTCGTCGGTTCCTTTAGGCGCCGACCTTTTTGCGTTCCCGCCACTACGCGCATCGTCATGAAGGTATTCCCACAAGGGAAAAAACCTTAGCACACCATTTCGAAGACCAGCAAGAGAATTAGCATGCACTGTCGCGTGCGTTTAAGGGTATTAATAGCTAGGGTTTATAATTTAAGTATAATTTATTTGAATGATATTTGTACATGGACTTTCGTCTCTGGTATTTTTTGGAAGATTGTGAAGTTAGAGATCGAGTATTTCAACCTTGTTATTTTTCAGCATCCTACGACCTTGTCTCCCCTTTGGAAAAGGGGGGAGGGGGATTTTTTCGAATTCCCTAAATCAGGCATACGAGGCATGACGTGAAAAACCAGAATCGGAAAGGAATCGTCAACTGGCCGAAATCCGAACGGCCTCGCGAGCGCTTATTACAAGAAGGGCCAGAGAGTTTATCCGACGCACAACTGCTCGCGATCCTCCTTCGTGTCGGACGGCAGGATTCCTCTGCGGTTCAGGTCGCGATTGATCTGCTTCAACATCTTGATGGGCTACAGGGATTAGCAAATCGCTCTCTTGAAGAACTCTGCGCGGTGCCTGGGATTGGGCCGGCCAAATCTGCGCAAGTCAAGGCCGCGATTGAATTAGGAAAGCGCGTGCTTTCCACACCGCTCACCACAGGCATGAAGATTGCCAACAGTCAATCTGTGTTCCAGCACTATTATCCTCTGCTTCGCGACCTTCGGCATGAAGTCTTTAAAGTCATATTGTTAGATGCCAAGCATGCCGTGATTCGAGACATCACCGTGTCCGAAGGGAGCCTCACGACCAGTTTAGTTCATCCCCGCGAAGTCTTTAACGAAGCCGTGCGGGAGTCCGCTGCTGCCGTCATCTTCCTCCACAATCATCCCAGCGGCGATCCGAAGCCCAGTGCCGAAGATCGAACGCTTACCGCGCGATTACAAGAAGCCGGCAATATCCTTGGGATCCAAGTACTCGACCACGTCATCATCGGTGATGCCCGATTTGTCTCCTTCGCGGATGAGGGGTGGATGGGAGAAGTCAAGCAGGGAAGCACACGCAAATCTCGGACAGGCTCCTAGCAATTTTCCTTACCGTTATTCCCGACATTTCTCAGCGGGAATCCAGGTTTTCCCCTCTGTCACTTCAACCCCTCCCTTGTCATTTCGACCCTTGGGAGAAATCTCTTGTTCGACAACCTGCAAGATTGCCCCCTCGCTCGAAATGACACCCCGGCGTTGCTTCCTGCCATCTTTGAGTCTTAGATAACCGGGAGTCCAATTTATTTTATGCAGGGTTTCGCCCCTGCAGACGAGGTACTTTTGTTTCGGCAAAAGTGCCCAAAACCATGTTCGCCCGTGCGCGGCCCTCTGGGTTCCTCCGCCTCCGTACCGAATCAAGATGGCGAGGGAACTCGCTCCGCTCAAACAGCCCTCGCCGAGGGGCCGATTCGGTACGGAGGCTCCGCCGCGCACGAAGGCGAGGAAACACTTGAAGAACTCGCCGACAAGATAAGTCAGATTCAGTCTCCTGTATTCGAAATCACGAGCTTCCAGGCAAGTACCATTGATCTCACGATTGGCAAATAGTGGAAAGTCAGCAATTCAAGGTGAAAAAATAGCGCAAAATGTAGCCAGTTCGCGGCCGAAAGGCCAGCTTTTTTCAGGGAGATGTAACAGAACTGGGTATTCGGTTATGTTTTGCTCTAACGGCTGCGAGCTGAGCAGCGCAGCAAGCCGACTTTCAGTGCATTCTCGCGCTGAGGCTGCGTCCGCTCCAGCGAGTGGTTATCAACACAGTGTCTTGCCCTCACTCCGGGGACCTGTATTCAAATGGGACACCCTGTGACTCGACCGCTTGGACATGTGGCTCCAACCGCTCAATCGTAGTCAAGGCCTGCCTGCTGGGAGTCATATCGGCATAGGTAGCGAGCGAAATCTCCCCTCTGGTCACCTTTTCCAAAACGAGTTGGAGCAGGTTGCGGAAGGAATTTATTGCGCCCTCCGTATAGACATGTATCACTCTTAGTTGGCTTCGAGTAAATATCGACAACAGTGCATGACCTGAATCGATGCTGTTTCGAAGCGCTATTGCAGGAATAAAGTATCGCTCAATATCTTGCGCTGGGAGATCAAGGGAAGCCAAGCCCGTGCGAGCAGCATCGATGGTTTGCCCTTCACTGCCTGGAAACAGGACTTCCAGTGTTTTACTCAAGTTGAGGATAACTTCCCCCATGAATTCCCAGGGGGAATCTCCTACAGCCTCAAGGCGGCAAGCCAAGTGGAAATAGTAAAGGGCAGCAATGAGCCTTCGATTCTCGGGCTGGCTGAGAGTATCAAATCGCTGCCATGAGACCGCAAACTTGCTTTCCTGTTTCTCCGTGGTTGTAGTGGCGAAGGGCATCATCCATCTCGTCAGCTCCCATCGAAATGGAGTTTCGCCAACTCTGCCAGTAACTCTATCAACCAGCGGAGGGTCGTTGAATTCGACGTTGAGAAGAATGGGGGAGACCGAAAAACATAGACTCCGTAAATGCTCGAAGCTGGTCAATAGTTTCGAACTCCTGCCGTACCGTCAACTGGCTCCCTCGAAGCTCAACTATTCGGTCAGCCCCATCTTCGATCGTAACCTCCAGAGGAGCTAGTGAGGTCTCGGATTCAATCCAATGCTTCCCAGTTGTTCCGTGGAATCGAACGGTTGCAGGAACACCCCTTACCGCAGTTCTGCCCTCGTCGAGGCCCGCGCCCAGCTGCTGAAGCGGGCGCAGCTCAAACCGAAGCTCAACAGGGTTTGGAAACACTAAGGACTCTCCTTCCTCAACCTTGAAGGCCCGCTCTCTAACTTGGTATGTCCACATGGCTATTAATCCCTGGTTCAGATGATGCTTATTTGCGGAGCTAGATCAAGACAGACCCGGAGGATGTGGCATAGCAATACCTAGATTGAACCGCAAAATAGGCGGAATTGAGGTTTCTGGTCCGTAGACAACACCAGGAAAGTCTAGGTCACATTGGCCATTATTCGCAAGAGGTCATCGTGTTGCAACAATGTGGGAATGTTTTCATGGGGAGTTATACCGATCGGCATAACATCTTCCAAGTAGAAAAAGGGTAGCGTCCTCTTTTTTACTAATGAAAGGGGCTACTACCTGGTCCGGTCAAACTGTTTCCAACGAAGTTCATCCATTTTTTTTGACAATCTGCCTCAATATATCTTCACCTTTTTCTGTTAAACTGACGATTCTTCTTCCAGCAATCTTCCCGACCTAGGAAACGGAGGAAATTTTTTTGATGACTTCGGACTTTATAATCATTGGCGGTGGTGTGGTCGGGCTCAATATCGCGAGGCAATTGAAAAGAGTCTATACCGATTCAAAGATTCTTGTGATTGAGAAGGAATCGGAATGTGGGATGCATGCGAGTGGGCGCAATAGTGGGGTGTTGCACGCGGGGTTTTATTATTCGCCTGATAGTTTGAAGGCGAAGTTTACGCGTGTTGGCAACCAACGGTTAACGGAGTATTGCAAGGAGAAGAAGCTTTCCATCAATGCGTGCGGAAAGTTGGTGGTGGCCAAAGATCGAGATGATCATGCCGCGATGGATGAGTTGGTTCGTCGTGGGCAGGCCAATGGCATTTCGTTAGAGGAGATCACGGAGGCGGATGCCAAAAAAATCGAGCCTCGTGTGAAAACTTGCGAACGGGCCTTATTTTCTCCAACCACTTCGACGGTCAATCCTCGAGAAGTCATGCAGGCGATGACGGACGATGCGTTGCGAGAAGGCGTGCTCATCGAGCGTGGTGTTAAGTATGTAGGGAAAAATGGTCGAACGATCCAAACCTCGTCTGGCCCCTATGACGCTGGGTATGTGGTGAATGC
>JADFRB010000051.1:0-602 GCA_022561525.1 Nitrospinota bacterium | reverse complement strand
ATGGTCGTCTGGTGCCATTGTGGCGCTTTTTGTGGTGTTTCCCGCGGGGTTGTTTGCTGATCGCTTGGCGAGGGATTTTGGGTTTTCCGAACGGTATCGCATTCTGCCATTTAAGGGGCTGTACCTGTATTCGAATGAACCGTCGGGTGCGGTTCGAACGAATATTTATCCAGTGCCTGATTTGCGGAATCCCTTTTTAGGCGTGCATGTGACCGTGACAGTGGACGGTCACATGAAACTTGGACCGACGGCGATCCCGGCTTTTTGGCGAGAACAATATCAGGGCCTTGAGAATTTTTCATTTTCCGATTGCGCTGAGATTCTTGGACGGCAAATGGGGATGCTGGCGTTTTCCGGATTTGATTTTAAACGGTTGGCCGTTGAGGAGTTGAAGAAATATTCGCGATCGTATTTAGTCGGGTTGGCCTCGCATCTCATTGCTGGCATTCACACCAGTCAATTTACCCAATGGGAAAAACCTGGGATCCGCGCGCAGTTGGTGGACATGAAGCAGAAAAAATTAGAGATGGATTTCGTGGTCGAGGGTGATGATCGGTCCATGCATGTGTTGAATGCCGTGTCGCCTGGATCGCATCGGCCGA
>JADFRB010000050.1:5017-8887 GCA_022561525.1 Nitrospinota bacterium | reverse complement strand
GCGGCCTTGCTGGACGACCTTTTTGAACAGCCTGCCCTGCCACTGATGTTTTTTTGTTTTTCTAATCCGCTAGGACATTCGTCCTAGCAACCCATTCACAGGTATCGATATTCTTTACGGCTGGTTTTCCCCGTTCCTCGCAGTGAAGATCAGGGGATACTGGACCAACTTGCTCTTAGGTTTGTATTGTCATCGTTTAGCGAGGCCAACAACAAAAAAGCCCGCTCTCTTTCGAGAGCGAGCTTGTCTTTCGCTGGCAAACTAATAACCGATTTAATTCCGAACGCCGCTCCACACTTTCGCGTCATCGATTTCTTTATCGGGGTTGAGCATTTTGGCCTTCTCAAGGAGGACATCTGCTGTCTCTGGGATATCGGGGTCAGAAATACAGCAATCATCAACTGGACAGACCGCCGCACATTGTGGTTCATCAAAGTGCCCTACGCATTCGGTACACCGATCATAGGTAATCACATACACGGTGTCGCCTTCCCCATGTACTCTTTGCCCATCTCCAATTTTGTTATCCTTTTCCTCTGCGGCGCTTATTGTCTCGAATATGGCTTCATTGGGGCACTCTGGCAAACAGGCTCCACAATTAATACATTCATCAGTTATCAATAACGACATAATTCCTCCTTCAGCTTATCGAGCCAACATACTGATTTTCTAGAAAAACTATCTTATGATTCCATCCTGGCAGAATCTTTATTTTATCCTTGAGGGCAGGTCACGTCAACCGAACAGAAGGCCTAGAAGCCTAAGCCATTTGGACGGTTTGAGCATGGACAATTTGCCAGGGGCCCCCCAAGAGAAGGGACCTTGTTGATTGACTTGCTGCATATGACTTTGGGCAAACCCTAAGATTTCCATTCTTGGTAATCCCAATACTTGATGAAGTGAGGTTGGCCAGCTACGACTAATGCCCCAGCATATCGAGTTCTTGGATACACGGGATACATAGCCCATGGGAGGCTGTTGAGCCAAGGATTTTCAATTTTGACGATGCTGGCTGGTTGATCCGGTTGGAACGTCACGGTGATGTCGCGAAAAGGAAATGTCAATCCTGTTCCGTGTGCCTTCGCAAACGCTTCTTTACGAGTCCAACAGGTTAAGAAAGCTGCTTTTTGCTTCTGGGAAGGGAGACTGTGAAGCCACTGTCGTTCTTGGGAGTTTAGGACGCGTTTGGCAACTGCTTGATAATCCAGGCGAGGTTGGGGTCCTTCCACATCAATCCCGACCTCTGACTCATGGCTGAAGGCAAACAGAGCGATTCTTTGTGAGTGACTGACGTTGAAATAGAGTTTCCGTACTCCCTCATTTTCGACAAAGGGTTTGCCCTGGGAGCTAACATCCAATTCAATTTCATGAGGGGAAAGGTCAAGATAGTGTCCAAGAAGAAATCGCAACATTCCTCGCGCGGCAATAAACCGCCTCTGATGGCGAGGGAAGCGCAGCCTGCGAGCCCGCTGCTGTTCATCACCATTTAGGGTGTCCCTGTAGACTTGAAGGCGTGAGGAGGGAATGTCTACAATCCCGCGCCAGACATGCACTTCCCCTTCGTGCAGAGTTAAAGCGTGGGGGGGAGCAAGCCATTCTTGTGTGGAGTGAGATGTCGGAGTGTCCAAGATTGGGTGATCCTCATTAGCGATGAATGTGCATAGAATCGCAAATCTGTTCTTTTATTTCCAATATGGGAATGTTGAAAAAAGCCGCCAGCGGCGTTCTCGCCCTTTTGCCGTGCTCACGTACTATGAGTACGCTCCGCGCGTCAAAAGGGCTGCGGCCTTGCTGGATAGACCCTTCGGAAAGACTCAGGGCATGCTTTTTTGAACATTCCCTCCCCTTGACAATCCTTGGCTCATCCAGAGCCTGTATTGGCAATTGACGCGAAATATTCAACAGCCCCAATATTTCCAACTCCAATCAAAAGTAACTGGTCAACGACCTACTTCTTTGGATGAATCCATGGTTGCTCCACGTGAATCAGCTGCCCATGCCGCGTTAATCACCGCCGCCATTGTGTGGGGAGGATCGGTGGTCGCACAAAAGATCGCGCTGGGAGCGTTCTCGGCTGTAGAAGTGTCGGTCTTCCGCGGTCTTGGGGCCTTACTGATCTTAATTCCCTTATGGTGGTGGCAAGAGCAATCCAAGACAAAATGGGTGCCCCGGGATCTTGTCGTGCTCACCGCTCTGGGGGTGGCTGTGGTTGGCAATCATCTGTTGATTCTCTACGGGCTGCAGTACCTCGATGCGGGTGCCGCGGGTATCATAATAGGAGCAAGTCCGGCCATTACGGCGGTGTTGTCGGCCTTGATTCTCAAAGACGTGCCCTTCAGTCGTGTATGGGTTGGGTGTGCGGTTTCGTTTATCGGGGTGGCTTTAGTTTCCGGTGTCAATGCTTCTGATGCCTCAGGCGAAAACCCTCTACTTGGAGCAATCCTTGTCGTTCTGGCATTAGTCAGTTGGGCACTTTACACGATTGGCAGTCGTCGGGTGATGGAACGCATGTCGCCACTCACTGTAAATTGGACAACCCTGTTTATTTCGATCTTGATCCAAATTCCTCTACTGTGGACCGATCACAAAGTCTTCGACGCTGGGATGGCGAGTGTCCCACCTTCAGGGTGGATGGCGCTAGTGTATGTGATCGTATTTGCAACGGCATTGGGGCAACAAGCTTGGTTGTATGGAGTCTCGGGCATTGGCCCGTCACGGGCTGGAGTATTCATCAATTTGATTCCGGTTTCCTCTCTGCTCTTGTCCCTCGCCATTTTGGGTGAATCCTTTGACGTGGTAAAGGTAATCGGCATTGCTCTTGTACTGAGTGGTGTGTGGCTCGTCACGCGTTCCTCAAGGGGATGTTGAAAAAGGACGTCAGGGGCGTTCTCGGCCCTTTGTCGTGCTCACGTACTCCCGTACGCTCCGCGCGCCAAAGCGCCTGCGGCCTTGCTGAGCGCACCTTTTTGAACATCCCCTGTCGTTCTCAGAGGTTCATTAGATACGTCACATCTGACCGGTATTATGAGAATTTTTCAATTATTCAAAAGGGCTATCAAGAACCTGATTCATATCTTTCAAAGTGTGTTGGGGTTGCCGAATGGACAGCTTGATGGGATGATGCCGGAAGACACAATACAGTTTGGATATCGGCAGTCAGGGTTCGCGCAAGGAGTGTTGGGAAAGGATAGGGTTTCATGCTGAAAGAGCGAATTGAAGAAGTGACTCGGGCCAATGAGGATTTCTATTCGGCCTTTGAAAGTTTAAATATTTCACGGATGGATGGAATTTGGGCTCATCAGGAATATGTCACCTGTATTCATCCGGGTTGGAGCATTCGAGTGGGGTGGCCGCTTGTACGCGATTCCTGGGTCGTGATTTTCAACAATGTGTTTTCCATGGGATTCTCCCTGACCGAGCTGCAGGTACAAGTAGCCAGGGATGTGGCCTGGGTCATTTGTACGGAAAATATCACCAGCCGTCATGGAGATAACACTCAGAATAGCCGAGTGATTGCCACGAATTTATTCGAACGCTTGGATGAAGGCTGGAAGATTATCCATCACCATGGGTCACCGTTGATGGAATAAGGCGGGCGGGGCATTCCCTACCTAGGTCCCTGTCAATCGTGATATTACCCAGCTGCTAACGTTTTTCCCCAATCCTGGACAATTGAATCACGTTCTTCCATGGTCATGGCGTTGTATTTCCGAAACATGCTCATGCTGCCCTTTCTCCGCCGCCATTTCACGAAGCCCGAAAAGTGGTCTTTACACAGTTGTCCCGTGCCCGATGGCGCATACGCGCGTTTGGGACACCCCTCTAGCATGCATTGTTGCTCACTCATCACGCGCTCCTTCACAAAGATAG
>JADFRB010000050.1:0-5007 GCA_022561525.1 Nitrospinota bacterium | reverse complement strand
CAGTATGCACAACCCGATGATGCGTTGGCAAATTAACATAAAAAGTTAAGGAGTAAATAGTGAGGGAGTCAGGAGATAGGGACCGGGAGTCCTTTCTTGCTCCTCACTCCTGACACCTTACCTCTTACTACAATTGGTGGCCAAAAGGCCTTGGGAAACTACTGAGGGTGAAACTTGCATTTCCTTTTGGTGAGCCGTTATCGTAGCTGACGAATTTTTATTGTCATGACAAGCTACGGGCGAGGAAAGGAGAGTGGAGCGTGTTAACCGCAAAAGACGTGTTTGAACAAATTAGGGATGTAGCCCTCAAATCAACGGACGAAGATGAGCGACCTTTGCAAATTGACTTTACAGCGTTGGAAACAAAAATAAAGTTGGCAATTGGTGAGCGAAAAATTGCTCATCTCTATATCAATGCCGGTATCCCCCATGGGTATGAAGATCAAGGGCGTTTTAATGCTTTGGCGGTCACCCAAGGGAATGTAGTGTTTGACATGGTTATTGGAGATGATTATTTCCGGTACGACATATTTTCTCTTAACGACGTGGAAAAAACGCAAATTCAGTATGGTGTATGGAAAGATGAAGGAGGAAGAGGTGTGAGTGGTGATCTCCTGAAAGCACAAGAGAAACCATTTGTATCTCTCACGCTCATGCATGGAGAAGAAACCCATCTTCTTGTGGCATTAGATGATCCGCAACGAGAAAGTGCCTTGTTAACGTTAGTCAGTGCCATAACCGCTTCTCGTCACCCAGAATAATTCAGGGTAGTCCCAGGAAATCCCAAAAAAGTGAAGGCCCATCAGGTTGCCCCGATGAGCCTTCACTTAGGAGGATGCGCCATATGTTCAGGATCCTCCGGCCCTCCTAACCAGCCAATACGTCATTGACGTATTGGTCCATTGATCTGATTCATTCCCGACTCCACTTCAGCCGTTTTTTCATGGCAGGTTTTTATTGCAGCTGTAGGGTCCGCGCAAGAATTATTTTCCATGTTTGGGTGTTGAAACGCCTGTCTGGCACGGCGCGAGGACTGCGCATACTCCTCCGTATGGAAAGGACGAGCAACGCCGCCAGGCGGGATGTATCGACGCCCAAACATGGGAAGTTATTCTTGCGCGGACCCTTAGTTGGGATAAAAAGGCAGGGCCTGAACGATGGCTGTGTCGCGCTGAGGGTCATTGGCGACAGTGAGTTCAGTGTTTGGGGTGGTAAAATCTCTCAGAGGAAAGGCCAAGGCAATGGTTTTGTTTAGCGTGGGAGAGTGAATGGCGCTACTGATCCAGCCGACTTCCCGATCGCCGCTGAAGATCTTTGTGCCAGGATCGGGAACATGCCCTTCGGGCGAATCAATCACTAACCCTACCAGGCGGCGTTTCACGGACCCATAGGTGTCCATGCGTGCGACGACTTCCTGCCCGGGATAGCACCCTTTCGTTAAGCTAAAGGCTTTGCCTACCAGGTTCGCTTCCGGTGGAACGATGTGTTCATTCAGTTCAGGCCCGAGTTTGGGAATGCCGGCTTCGATGCGAAGGGTTTCCCTTGCTTGAATACCAAAGGCGCGAAGGCCAATGGGTTCTCCAGCTTTCCATAATTGTTCCCACACCTGTGGAAGGGTTTCAGCGGGAGCGAATAGTTCGAAGTCATGTTCGCCGGTTTCTTCAGTCTTGGCGATGAGCAGTTGTTGACCATTACAGTCGTGACTGAGAAAGGAGTGGGTCTTGAGAGCCGAGACATCGACCCCAAAAGTTTTTTGAATCAACTGTGGAGCTTCCGGTCCACTTACCAATAGCATCCCCCATCCCTCGCTGCAATTTTTCATTTTCGCTTTGGTGCCATAGAGCAAAAATTTTCTGAAGGTTTGGAAGGTGGTATCCCCAACCTCACCTGTGTCTTCGACCAAGAGAAATTCTTCAAGCTTGTACACGCGGAAATAACTCAAAATTTTTCCTTTGTGTGACATGAAGCTCGAATAAAGCCATTGTCCAGTTTGTAGCGGGAGGATGTCGTTGCTGATGATGCTTTGCAGCCAGGTCACTCGATCGTCGCCAGTGACTTGAAGTAAGCCACGATGGGAGAGATCGGCCACGCCTACACTTTGGCGTACTGCAAGATGTTCGGCTACCGGGTCGTCATAGTGCCCTGGCATTTCCCAGTCTCCAGCAGGCTCAAACTGTGCGCCAATCGATTCATGCTGTGAATGAAGGGGGGAGTGTTTCATGACGAGGCTTGATGGGTGACTTCTTCGAGCAGCGCCAACGTTCGTGAAGAAAATTCGTTCCGCGAGACGATCTTATCGATGCCCAACTCTTTGGCCTTGCGCCAAGTATCGACTTCTTCGTGATTGGCAAATGCGAGAACGGGAATGTGCTTCAATTCTTGGTCTTGTTTCAGTGTTTGCAGTGCTTGGACACCATTCAATGAGTCATCATTCATATTAATGACAATAGCGACGGGCTGGAGCGATTTTGCCTTTTCCTCAAGGTCCGCATCGGATTTCAATCGTTTGAGCGTGTAGCCGGCTGGCTTAAAGGCATCACGAATTTTTGTATAAAAAAATATATCACTTACGGCAACGAGAACGATTTTCGTGGTTTCCATAATTTTACCTGTTGGGAAATTTAATAGGAAATAGTTGGAGCTTAGTTCATCAACGTGATCAGCCGCATCATGGCACGCCTTGCTGCCTCGTACTGGGGGTTTAAGGTGAATGCGGTTTTGTACGAGTCAATCGCACGATCCCAGTCACCTTTTTTCTCATAGATTCGCCCTAGATTCATATGTGGAAAGGCTGGACTTTCATAGCGTTTGGCTTCGCTAGCCTTTTCCAGCCAGGGGATGGCTTCGTCAAGCTGGTCAAGTTCGATGAAGTATGCGCCAATATCATTGTAGGGGTTGCCGAAATCAGGATCGGTTTCAATCGCGCGGTGGCATTCTTCAATCGCCTCGTACAGTTGTCCCATGAAACTGTAGGTCCAGCCTAAAAATGTATAGGCCTCTGCTGTGGGGAAGGTGTCGATCGAGTTCTGATATAACTTCACCGCTTCATCCAGCTTCCCTTTCATCTGGGATTCATAGGCTTGCTGGAATAAATTCCATGCAGCCATCTTATCTTCCTGCAGCCCTTCTCCTTGTTGTACGAAATCTTGTATATCCATCACGCTCGTTCGAGTACGGTTTCGTAGGAACCGAACTCATTCTCCTTTTAATTTTCGATGAACCAATTCAGCTGCACGACGGCCGGATAACAGCATTGACCCAAAGGCCGGTCCCATGCGTGGAGATCCATCGACTGCGGCAACTGCTAACCCCGTGACAAAACAATTTGGAAACACCTCACGGGTATTTTCTACTACCATTGCTTCGGAGCGTGCAACCCACATGGCCCCGTTTCCTGGCACATTTTGATATAAACCTCGCTTATTCAGCAATGTGACAATTACCGCATCGTGGCCCGTGGCATCAATGACAATTTTTGACTCTAGGGCAATAGGGTCAACATGGATTTTGTCATGCCCGGCCATTTCCGCGGTCGTGCTATTGACCACGACCCCTTCGAGCACACCCTCCCCTCGCAGAATAAGGTCTACAACCATTGTGAGGTTCATGACTTTAGCTCCAGCTTCGTAGGCCGAGGCAATCAATCGGGCGGTGGCATGAGGAGGATCAACGATGGTCATACCCGCACATTCTTTGATGGGTTTGCACGGAACACCCATGCTTTCAAGAATCTCATTGGCGGGTTCGCACAGGGTGGCTTTGTTCATGAGGTAGCCGCCAGACCAAAAGCCACCTCCCAGGGCCAGACTTTGTTCGATGAGAAGGGTGCGAACGCCTTTCGACGCTAAATCATGAGCGCAAAGGAGACCAGACGGTCCGCCTCCAACAATGATGACGTCGCTTTCGATGAGTTGGTCGAATTCTTTATAATATTCCCGCGCAATGTGGCGAGTGACGTCTCGTTCACGAAGCGGGGTTGGTTGAAGATTTTCCATGATGAACCTCTATAAATAGATTTCCCCTCCAGTTTTTCGAAATTCTTCTGATTTTTCTTGTAGGCCCGCCTGAAGGGCCTCTTGTTCGTCCATCTGTTTTTTCGCGGCGTAGTCTCGCACGTCTTGGGTGATCTTCATCGAACAAAAATGTGGACCGCACATGGAGCAGAAGTGCGCGCCTTTGGCGGCTTGGTCGGGGAGAGTCGCATCGTGATATTCCCGAGCCGTATCAGGATCTAACGATAAATTAAATTGATCTTCCCACCGAAATTCAAATCGTGCTTGCGACAGGGCATTGTCACGGCGTTGCGCGCCAGGGTGTCCTTTGGCCAAATCCGCGGCATGGGCTGCAATTTTGTAGGTAATGACCCCGGTTTTGACATCATCTTTGTTTGGCAATCCAAGGTGTTCTTTGGGTGTGACGTAACACAGCATCGCGCACCCATACCATCCGATCATTGCAGCGCCAATGCCTGACGTGATGTGATCGTAGCCCGGTGCAATATCAGTGGTCAGAGGCCCGAGTGTATAGAAGGGGGCTTCGTGACACGCTTTAAGCTGCCGTTCCATGTTTTCGTGAATCATGTGCATGGGCACATGCCCTGGGCCTTCGATCATCACTTGGACATCATGTTTCCACGCAATCTTGGTTAATTCGCCGAGTGTTTCCAGTTCGGCAAACTGCGCCTCGTCGTTGGCATCCGCGATCGATCCCGGCCGCAACCCATCTCCCAAACTAAAGGAGACATCGTAGGCCTTCATGATCTCGCAAATTTCTTCAAAGTGCGTGTAGGTAAAATTCTCTTGATGATGGGCCAAGCACCATTTGGCATGAATCGATCCGCCTCGCGACACGATTCCCGTCATGCGCGTAGCCGTGAGCGGAACATAAGCCAGCAGGACCCCGGCATGAATCGTGAAGTAGTCCACGCCTTGCTCGGCTTGCTCAATTAACGTATCTCGAAAGAGCTCCCAGGTCAGGTCTTCGGCCTTCCCGTTGACTTTTTCCAAC
>JADFRB010000049.1 GCA_022561525.1 Nitrospinota bacterium | reverse complement strand
CCCATACACTCCGGTTTTCCGCGCGCGGCTTCCTTGCCCTCACAAAAAATGCCTGGTTTTTAGAGGTGCCCATTAATCGGAAATCCAGGAAGGAGTATGCGCCAAGGACACCTAAAACGAAAACTCAACTAATTCGGTATTCTTTAACCCTGTGTCGACCATGTCTTGAATGGCCAAACGTTCCTCGGCTTTGTGGATATCCTGGAAGCGGCATCGAGTGTTGGGGTGGGGAGGAACGAATAAGGTGCAGCAATCCTCGTCGGGTTCGATGGATGTTTCATAGGTGCCGATTTGCTGCGACTCGTTCGTGATTTCAATTTTATCCATTCCAATAAGCGGGCGCAGGATAGGAAGTCGAGGGATTTCGCTGACCACCTGAAGGTTCTCCGGTGTTTGGGATGCGACCTGCCCCAGGCTATCACCCGTGACGAGTCCCCACGCCTGTTCTTTGGCTGCGAGTTGATCAGCGATTCGCATCATCATGCGGCGATAGAGGACTATCCGAATGGGTGGGGGTGAGTCCAGGACGATTTGTCGTTGGATGTCACCAAACGGCACAAGAAATAATCGAGAGTAGAGTTGATAGCGAGTCAAATGTTTCGTCAGGTCACGGACCTTTTCTTCAGAGGCCCGTGAAAGATAGGGACGCCCGTGAAAGTGCACAAAGGTCACCTTACACCCGCGTTTCATCATGCGATAGGCTGCAACCGGGGAATCAATACCCCCGGATAATAGACACACCACTTTCCCGCTCATCCCGGTTGGAAGGCCACCAGGCCCCGGTTGGCGATTCAGTGTAAAATAGGCGGTATGATCCACGATCTCGACGAAAATGTTGAGATCCGGCGCCTTCAAGCGCACCGGTTTTCCCGTGACTTCACACAAATAGGCTCCAACCTCCCGATTCACCTCAACCGAAGTTTTACTAAACCGCTTATCGCCCCGTTTAGTGGTCACGCGAAAGGTCTGAAAGGACTGTGTGGGCAGGGTGTCCTCAATGGCTTTGCAGAGGGGCATCAAGTCGGGTGAATCATAGTCAATGGGAAGTGCGTAGGCTTGGGCAAAATTGACTCCGCCGAAGGTATGACGAATCCCTTCCTGGATCGCATCCCACGGCGTATCGTCTTGATAGGTGATTCGGATTCGTCCAGGAAGCGATTCGACACGAATGCCTTTGTTGTGACGCAACGTATTACGAAGATGTTGGACGAACCGTTTCTCAAAGAATCCGCGGTTTCGGCCTTTCAGCGCCAGCTCATGATAATGTACCAAGGCGTAAGGCATTAGTCGCCGGTCTCCAAAAATTGCTCGGCATCCATGGCGGCCATGCACCCTGTGCCAGCCGCAGTAATCGCTTGGCGATAATGAGAGTCTTGAACATCGCCGGCTGCAAACACTCCGGGGACATTGGTCGCAGTGCCATGTGTGGTTTGGATATAACCATTGGCATCCGTATCGATCTGCCCTTTGAAAATTTGAGTGTTCGGCGTATGCCCAATTGCCACAAACATTCCTTTACAATCTAGATTATCTGTTTGGTTATTTGTGGTATCCCGAAGACGGAGACCACTGACAACCCCATCTCCTAGCACTTCTTCTACAATCGAATTCCAGCGAAATGACAGCTTGTCATTTTTCATGGCTTTGTCTTGCATGATCTTTGACGCGCGAAGTTTGTCTCGGCGATGGATCACGGTGACATGGCTCGCGAACTTCGTTAAAAATGTGGCCTCCTCCAATGCGCTATCACCGCCACCGATTACGGCAATAGGCTTACCTCGGAAAAAGAAACCATCGCAGGTCGCGCACGTGGAAACTCCATGGCCAAGCAGCCGGCTTTCCGAAGCGAGACCCAAGAGGTTGGCTGTGGCGCCCGTGGAAATAATAATCGATTTGGCGTGTATGGTTTCCTCATCATTAATCGTGAGGGTGAAGGGGCGGCGGTTCAAGTCAACTTTCGTCACATCGGCAGCGTGAAACGTTGTGCCAAATCGTTCCGCCTGCGCATGCATATCTTGAATCAATTGTGGTCCCATAATGCCAGTGGGAAAGCCGGGATAATTTTCAACATCCGTGGTGAGGGTGAGTTGGCCACCAGCTTGCGCTCCTTCGTACATCACCGGGGAGAGATTGGCTCGAGCCGTATAAATAGCCGCCGTCAACCCTGCAGGGCCCGACCCAATAATGACAACATCATGCATGTGACAATCCTTCAGTTACAGATCAAGAGTGGATGATGGTAAATGTAGCCTGTACCTTCCAGGCATATTTTGAATGAAACACTACATGATACCGATTTGAACTATCGTATGAAAAGCTGCTCGAACCCTTAGTGTCGCCTATTCCGGTATTTTGGTTGTAGGGCTTGCGCAGATAGGTCACGATAGAGGTCACGGATAATTCGGCGAAGCTGCTCCCGCGGTAATGTGCCATCAATCAGGTCATTGGCAAATCGCTTCTTTTGGCTCAAAGGCATTTGCCCACGAATACGACCTAATGCATCTTTCCGGGACAATCCATCTCGTTGGCAAGCACGGGCGATTTGTGTCCGCTGATCCGCCGTGACCAGGATGACTCGATCCATTCGTTCGTGGGCCTTTGCTTCAATCAGCAAGGCCGCATCATACATAATCACCGCATCCGGACATTCCTTCGTGATGAGCCTCGTCAAACGAGCCTGCTCGCGAGCCACGCGAGGGTGTACGATTCGGTTCAAGACCTTCAACTGTTTGGGATTACGAAATACTCGTGCGGCCAAGGCTTCTCGATTTAACGTCCTGTCTGCATGCAGAATGTCTTTACCAAAGGCGGCCACTAAGTCTTTCCAGGCCACCCGACCAGGTTGGACCACAGCCCTTGCCACTTGATCAGCATCGATAATTTCCGCCCCGCACTGTTGAAACAGCTTTGCCACAGTGGTTTTCCCCGAGGCCAATCCTCCTGTTAATCCGACCAATAACATAGCATGCTATAGTAAAGGCATTTTTGTGAGACGTCGAGGGTTCATCTTAAAATAATACTGGTCCGGTAAACTTGACCTCCAAACGAAGCTTCCTGTATGTGCCTAATGAAGAATGCATTGTACCTTGAGATGACATTCTAAACGGGGAAAAATGGTGACTGTAAGACAAAGTCAGTTGAGGATCCTTCTGGCATGTGTTCTCAGCTTGTGGTGGGGGACTGGTCTGGCTTTAGCCCAACAGGGATCAATGTCTCCAGGTTTTGAACATGAGGGCGAAACCTGGACAGTAGCCTTAGATGGATCCGCCCACTTCTTGTCGATTCAAGAAGCGATTGATCAAGCACAGAACGGAGATACCATATTCATCAAAGCCGGAAAGTATGTCGAAGACGTCACGATCCACAGTAAAGAAGGGCTCAAAATCATTGGCGAGGGAATGGAGAAAGTGTTCATCGCCGGATTAGAGCGAGTGGGGACCCTCCATATTGGAAAATGGCCGTATGGCGCCACCAATGTTGAAATTAGTGGCATGACCATTCAAGAACACGGCGGTCTCGGTATCGGCATTTTTAATGGCGCCGGAGTGACACTCAGGGATATTCACGTCAATGGACTCATCTTCAGCCAACACGTCCAGAGAGTGCGAATTGAAAATTGTATTATTGGTGGCAGTGAAACCACCGGAATATCCTTTGCCGACTCAGACGCGATTCTTATTGGCAATATCATTCACGATAATGACCATGGGGTGGCCGTCGGCGGGAAGTCGAACGTCACACTCAAGAATAATGTCATCACACGAAGCTTGTTTGAAGCCGTCGTAGTCGCCGATACAAGCCAGGCGAGTCTTATACAAAATACCTTGGTCAACAATGGCGGCGGCGTGAAATTTCAAGACGAATCTTCCGGAGAAATCCGAGGGAATATTATCACTAACTCAAAAGTGGGCGTGGCGTATTCTTCCAAGACAAATGTGAGCAGGTCCCACAACGCCTACCACAACAATGGAACTAATGATCAAATAAACGGAATTGCGGTCGCATTGACATCAGCCAAAACGCAAACCACTGACCTCTACGTCCAACCACATTTCGTCGCCCCTGACCGTGGGGATTTCCGATTACAAGCAGACTCACCCCTTTTAGATGTTGGCGGTTTTGCTCACCTTGGTGCCCTTGGTCGTTTGGGTGACTAATATTTCCGTCCTTTTCTCAAATCCTTCAGCGCCATGGTTTGCCCGAATCAAAAATTGATAACGGGCGGGTACGATTGTGAGAAATTTGATTTTTGGAACTCTTGCTTTGGTGAGCGGGAATGAGTGGGGCATGCCGGAGAGAAAATTCAGCGGTCAGCCGACAGTCGTTCATTCGAGAAACGTCTGTTTTGCGTCCAACTGCCGTTACTAGGTGAACGAACCCAAATCCGTCCTCACCCGACGTTGGTAATCGGGGATCCATCCGAAAATGGAAAGCGACGAATCTAGGTTTCCGCTCACGACTTGCGGGAATCACGGAGAGGTAGAGAGGATTCGTTTCTCGGGGGAGGTTTAGGAAAATTCCCTGCCTGAAAATGTGAGATCTCTTACTATTTGTGTTTCGGTAAAAGCCGGAGGAAGCCTCGGTCGGCGTCGAGGGTAATTTCGAAGTTTCTGAGGAAGGACATGCCGAGGAGTCCGGATATGCCGGAAATCGAATCTGGCAAATCGTGGATGGCCACGGCGACATGTGAGACTTTCGCCGATCCGACTTGTAGTGTTTCCACGTGCGTCATGCTGACCTGAACGGACCCACCGGCTGTATTCACTGTGTTCAAGCTCACATCTGACCCTGAGAGTATGCCCAACTCGATTCCAAGATCGTATGACAGTACGGTCATGGTTGCTCCGGTATCGACAATGAGATGAGCATCGACCGAACCATTGAGTAAAACCTGAACGACGAGTGACCCGCCAATTTTCGTGATGGGGACTGTGATCGGTTCGATTGGACTTTCGGGTGAATCGTCTTCCTGCGTTTCCTCAAAGAGTTCTTCCAGGGGAGGGGGGGCTACTCGTTGTGGTACGGATACTGGGCGTCGATGGCGAGACCGTGATATTCGTTTGGCCTTGCGTGGAGTAGGTGTAGATATTTGCCCAGATGGTTTCTTTGGATCAAGAACCGTACAGTCTTGGAGTTGTGCGGGGCTATCCGTCAGGACCATGGTGTCCGTGGTATCAAAACACCGATACATCGTCGCCTTGGCTGGGGGCGAAGGGATAAGGAGCAGGCTCAGGGTTATTCCAAAGAACACACCTACGTTGAATTTTGTTGGACCAAGCTCCATCGGTTAGGTTTTCTTTCCATCTTTGGTCAGGGGGAGTGTGGCTTCAACCGTTTCGCCAATGCTCTTGAGGTGCTTAGACAACACGACGGCTGTGGGCTCAATAGATTTGACTTGAATGTCGCCTTCCAGCATCTCTCCTTGTTTGACAATGTAAATGGCCTGCCCATTGCTGAGGAAAATCTGTTGCTCTCCCGCTCTGGTCAAATATCCAAGGAATTGATATTTCTTCAATTGTTGCCGGGCTTGTTGTGCAGCCAAGCTTGTTGGTGAGGTGGCTGGTTGTTGTTTTTTGACAGGTGCTGGTCTGGATGGTTGAGGTTTTAGCGTTGGTGTTTTTGGCTCGGGTGGACGCTTAGCAACTTGAGGTTTTGGCTGGTTTGGGTTCCGTAGTGGGGCGAAGATATTTCGAGGTGTGTTGAGTGCGATAGTCTGTAAGGGTTTGTCAAAACCGAAGGTCACGGGCTTGGATCCGTGCTTGGCTTGGACCCCTGGAGTGGTGGAAGGCTGGTATTGCTGGTCCTCCTGTTCGCCACCATCGGTAAGCATCAAGGCGCCCCAGATGAGGAGTAATCCCGTGAGTAGGAGTCCTTTTTCGCGTGTAGTCACGGTGCTGAAGATCCTTTCAAGGATAAAGCCGAATCTGGTTTGAAATAGGTTCCGACCCGCATTTTAAACGCGATATCTTTCTTTTTTTTTGAACGTTCGGCGGTTAACTTTTCAATGATCAAATAGGTGCCAGAGGTTTCGAGTTCATAGATAAATCTGCGAATAGCCTCATAGGCACCAAAGGCCTCAAACGAAATCGATCCTTTCGCAGCTAGGCCATCCTTTTTAGTATCCTGCTGGTATTGCATGGCGGGGATACGAACGTCATTGGATTTGGCGAGCATCGTGATCCTCACCCCTAAGTTCGTGAATTCTTTCAGCACCGGAAGCCGTTCCCAAATTTTGGCCAATTGAGCTTGGGTGGTTTTGGCGGTGATGCGGCGTACCTGTTGCTGTTGGAGTTGGTTCAGTGTCGTCACGACTTCCGTGTATCGGGTTTCGGCCGGAACCAAAAGTCCAAAATAGATGCCCAGGCAACCCAGGAGACTCACACAAGTCAGCCCGAGCAAGGGCTTCAAAAAATGAAGCGTTTTGGTAGCTGTTGGCGACAGGGTGGGTGTGAGCAGTTCCATATAGTTTGATTAAAGGATTTGCTGGGGTGAATGGGCTGCTTCGCCTGGCTGGTATGTCACGGCTAAGCTGAACGCAATAAAGGAAAACTTTCTCTTCTGATCTTTTTTCTTTTGAACCTTATGGTTGGATACGACAATGTGTTGGAAGGCTGGATGTTGTTCGAGCCCATGCACTAAGGCTGACAGGTCTTCCAATGTCAGGGCGGCGCCACTTAAGGCGATGGAAGAATTCCTAAAATCCAACGTGATGGATTCCATGGAAATCCTTGCAGGCACTGCCGTTTCCAAATCATTTAATAATTGAGTCCAAGAAAATTTTTGATGAGTCGCAAGTTCTTCCGCAAACGCCACATGTTGAGGAAGTGTTTGAAGCCATTGGTCGGAAAGATTATAGCCTTTGGCTTCAGCGTGCTGCCGAAATTGGCGAGAGGTGTTCATGATTTGAGTAATGGCTTTTTCATCTTGGCGGATTTCTGATTCGATCTGTTGGGTATCCCACCATAACCAACCCATGCCCAAAAAGAGGAGGAGGCACGTTCCTGCCAAGGCAGCTTGCATAAGTCGAACGAGCCCCAGTCCTTGAGCAGATAAAGGAATATGCAAACGAGGAGTTCTCATGCGGATTGACTCGTGGCCGCAAAGGCCGGAAGCGAGGTGCTGGTCCAAGCTGGCAATCCCGACAAGGGTTTTAGGTTGAGGTTCGTATTGCCAGGAAATATTGGAAAGGCCTTAATCCGTGGTGTGCCGTGATCAACCTCAAACGGAAATTCTTGCTGGATGAGTTCGGTAATCAGGGGCAAGGCATTGTCGGGGTCGTGGCTTCCGATTAAGAACAGCGGATACACCTCATCGGTGTGTATCGACGTTTCGTGAGTTTCAAAATAATATTGAAGTGTGCCGACGAGTTCATTCGTAATCGTTCTCGCGATTGGGGGGAAAGAGTTAAGCCCTGCGTCAGGTTCCTTAGCAAACGCGGATTCCTGTTTTCCATCACCGGGCACTTCGGTATTCCCCTGGTTTTGTTGATCAAGTGGGTCAATTGGTTGCGACACCGTGGCAGACAATTGTGACATGTGACGTAGGGGCTTGACTCGTAAAAATATTGGCGCCTGGTGACGCATGATGATGATGGAATATCCCCAATCGGCCAGATACAGAAAGAATTGTGTGCCGGGTACGAACGAGATCCTCTCAGCCGATGTGTTGAGCGTAGTATCTATGAGAGAGCGGCACATATTAAACACAGCCAGACTGGCTAAGTGAATCGATGCCGGTACAAGACCGACTTCCAAGCACATGGCTTCATATGCTTCGATGATGTTTTCCTGGATCGCAGTGGCGAGGAGCCGAACTGGCTGCCCAGTGGGTGGAGAGCCACTCAATCCTCCTGAAGGGGAAGAGAAAATCTGATAGGAAATCCGAAATTTTTGTTTTGATAGACGAAGGTCTTGTTGCACGCGCCATTCGACTAAGGCCTGTTGCTCTTTGGATTGTAAGGGCAGTGTGGCCATTTCGACAATTGTCGTCCGAGCACAAAGATCGGGAAGGCACAACGCGACGGATTGAGGCCCTTTGGGGTGACCAAATACTGCCTGTAAGCTATTGATCACCTGTTCCCGTTCCAAAATATTCGGCTCAACCGGGGAGAGGCGAATCGATCTTGATGGCAGGGGTTGCTCGACATACCCGCCAAATGATTGATGTCCTAACCGCCGGCTCACGTGGGCCACACACAACGAACCAGCCGTGACATACAATCCAACCTTGGGTCGTGTGAAAGGAAAGAGCGTCATTCGATTTCCTCGATGGGCGTGACACGATTAATCTCCCGAAGGGTAGTTTCTCCACGGATGACTTTTTGAACCGCATCTTGACGCATGGTGGTCATGCCTTGCGCAAACGCCGCGTTACGAATCTCGGATGACGTACGCTCCATCAGAATCATTTCTTTAATCGATTCGGTCACATCCAAAAACTCCGTGATAGCGCGTCGTCCTTTGAACCCGAGGCCATTACATTCATGACAACCTTTTCCTTCATAGAAGGTATAAGGTTGGCCCCGTTCGTAGTCGATGCCAGAATCTCGGCACAGGTCGCCATCAGCTTGAACCGGAACTTTGCAGTATGGGCAAAGGGTACGAACCAGGCGTTGGGCTAAAATGCAACTGAGGGACGAGACGAAGTTAAATCGTTCAATGCCCATATTGACAAAGCGGGAGATGACATCAAATGCATTATTGGCGTGAACCGTGGTAAAGACTAGATGGCCGGTCAACGCCGATTGAATGGCAATTTGAGCGGTCTCGTTATCGCGAATCTCTCCGACCATGATTTTGTCAGGGTCGTGTCGGAGAATGGACCGAAGCCCTCGGGCAAAGGTTAACCCCTTCTTTTCGTTGACCGGGATTTGCACAATACCTTCGAGTTGGTATTCCACGGGGTCTTCGATCGTAATAATTTTGTCTTCCGGTGAGTGAACCTCATTGAGCGCGCCGTAGAGGGTGGTGGTTTT
>JADFRB010000048.1 GCA_022561525.1 Nitrospinota bacterium | reverse complement strand
CACGATCATTCCCACCGAAGATCTCCAGAACGAAACACAAGTTAAGGCCCATATTACCGGATCCGGCGCATCCGGTGTTGTGGTCATGAGGGTCGTAGGGAAGTCTCAGAAGGTGACAGCCTCCCCACCGGTCTACGTCGGTCCTAGGCATCGTTCTTTCTATGGAGGGTATTACGGAGCAGGTTGGGGATCGGCATATAGTCCAGGATATCTTCGAACGGATAACATCTATTCCATTGAGACTCGGCTCTATGATCTCAAGCAGGGAAAGCTGGTGTGGGTCGGACAAAGTGATACCTACAATCCGTCCACAGTCGAAACCGTGATCAAGGAGATTGTCGATGAAGCGGTGAAAGAAATGGTCAAGGAAGGGCTGATCAATAAACCCTAATTGGTCTTTACATTCCACGGATGAGGCCGCGAAAATGGGGCTTGGATCGATTCCGGCGATCCACGGATCACCATGGGTTTATGATACCTATGTTCCGATATTTTTTGCCGGCCACCAGGTGCTTGCGCAAACGATCACCCGGCGAGTGGCACCCAGCGATATCGCTTCCACGCTTGCAGCGTATTTGAACATTAAATTTCCATCCGGATCCATCGGGAACCCTTTGGAAGAAGTTTTAGCAAATACAAGATAATGAAAAGTGAACAGTGAAAAATGAAAAGCGAACAATAGAAAAATAATTTTTCATTTATCATTGTTCATTTTTCACTTAGTTCCCCAGCTCTTTGAATAATTTGGTTGGATGAAGGACTCGTGCAAAAGATAGTTTTAACGGCTGTTTGACCGGCGCAACGATAAAACAGGGGACCTTTGGATGGCTTTCATGGAACGATCGTAAACCAGACAAATCGCTTGAGGAAGGATTGGGAGAAATCTTGCATTCTATCGCGTAGAGAATTTCTGTCCCGCGACTGATTAATAAGTCGACTTCAGCCCCATGGCTTGTTCGCCAGAAGGAGAGTTTCCAGTCTTTTTGAAAGTATTCGTTATGGCGGATTATTTCTTGTATGAACCATTGTTCATAGAGACGTCCTTGTTCGATACGACTTGGCTGGTCTTTCAATGTTCCTAAAATGGCTCGGGTCACACCATTATCGAAGAAATAAAATTTGGGCTGATGACTCATGCGTTTTCGTTGGCTTTTCAAGTAGGGGTATAGGAAGGTTCCCAGTAACGTATCTTCCAAAATAGAATAATATTCACGGACTGTTGAAAGTGCTATTTGGCAATCACGAGCGATACCGGAAAAATTTATCTGTTCTGCATATTGTGCGGCGGCAACATCTAAGAAATTCTGAAAACCTTGAAGGTTTCGCACCAGAGCTTCAGCTTTCACCTCCTCTTTGAGGTAGGTGATCACGTAAGCTCTTAAGAGATCTTCTGCTTCCGCTGGTTTTCTTTGATTGAGTGTGGTGTAGATTTTAGGGAGCGAACCATATGCGAGGATCCATTGAAGATTAAAGGTCCCGGACAATTCCTCGAATGTTAAAGGATGCATGGTGCGGTATAACGCTCTTCCTCCAAGTAGATTCGCAGCGCCGTGGCGAAGTTTTCGGGCAGAGGAGCCGCATAGAATAAATGTAAGTTTCGGCTTCTGTTCCATCAGTGAGTGGATGACATCAAGAATTTTGGGGACACGCTGTACTTCATCAATAAATATTGTCGAGGATTCTTTGAGTTCTTCGACCTGTTGCCTTAGCAGGTTAGGATTTTTTGTGTACGAGAGTTGGAGTTCAGGATCGAGCAGATCGATTGTCAAATTCGCGTTTTTCTTTTTTAAAAGCGTGCTTTTCCCTACTTGGCGTGGGCCAAACAGAAAGAAGCTCTTTTTGGGTAATTGATTCTCTAAAGTTCTTGTATACATAGTTGTTAATATACCGTGCATATTAACATATTGTAAAGTGAAATGTCTGGTGCTTCATAGTATAAGGAAATGAAAAGGGAACAATAGAAAACCAATTTTTCATTTATCATTGTTCATTTTTACCTTAATTCCCCCGGGCATAAGGAGGTCTAGTCATGAAGTCGTTTACGCGTATCGTATTATGTGTGTTTGTCCTAGTGGTGGCAGTCGGATGCGCCTCAACCAAGGTAACCAAGCACGAATCGAAGATCGGCACGGAAAAGATTGCTCGGCCCGATCGTATTTATGTATATCCCTTTGCGGCCACACCTGCCGACATCCCAACCTGGTCCGTTTCGGCAGGCCGGTATGCTGAAAGCACCACACCACAAACGCCAGAGCAAATCGAGATGGGTCGAAACCTGGGCGTCCTCGTGGCGAAGGAATTGGTCACGGAAATTCAGAAGATGGGACTTCCGGCATTGAGGGGTGCCAGCTACACCGTTCCACGAATCAACAACATTCTGATAATAGGTTATTTTGAAGCGGCCGAAGAAGGCAGTACGGCCAAACGCCTCATACTTGGTTTTAGCTCCGGGGCCACAGAATTAACGACAGCCGTGGAGGGCTACCAAATGACCCTTGAGGGCCCACGCCACCTCGGATCGGGCCAGGTCCAATCCGGCGGAGGTAAAACGCCTGGTTTGATCGTTCCTCTTGCGGTTCTTGCCGCCACCGCTAACCCGATTGGTCTTCTTGTTATGGGAGGGATGAAAGTGCATGGTGAGATGACAGGCAAGAGTAAGCTCGAGGGTGCGGCTAAACGAACTGCCGAGGTCATCGCTGATCGGCTACGGGTACGCTTCAAGGAACAGGGTTGGATTAAATAGGGCTAGGGGTAAAGCCTAGTTTGGAAGAGTGGGTGGTGTGACTCCTGGCGGTATTGTCAACTTAAGCCAGATGGGGCCCTGTCGACAGGTGGAACTCGGATCCTGATCCTTGACAAATCAATGGCTTATGTCGAGGCGAATTGTGTGCTCAGGGTGGAATTTTCGTTAAATTGACAATACCTTCTTATCTATTGATTCCTAAAATACCGGTAAAAGAAAAAATTTTCCCGATATCGTGAACACAACATAATGAAGCCGATGCTAAGCGTACTGCCGAGGAAATCGCAAAAAGGATTATTCAATATTACAAACGTCATGGGTGGCTCCCACGCTAAGCTGATGTCGGAATCATGTAATCTGACAACACCATATACGATTGAGGAGGTCCGCTGCATTCTGCTTTTGGATGCGGGGAGCAGTGTTAGTTTGTGAAGGGCTACTCCTAAGTTCATGAGAGAAAACATGAAAACATTCGCTTTAAGCATCATCTTTCTTCTGTTTTCGTTTGGGTCCGTTCACAGCGGAATGGCCGCCTCCGGTAATCATGACCCCCAAAAACGAAAGGGCCTATCTTCAGAGAAAGATAAGGAGCATGAACACACGCATTGGGGATACCGCGGGGTGGAGGGTCCGGACCATTGGGCGATGCTGAATCCTTCCTACAATGTTTGCGAAACAGGGAGGCAACAATCTCCCATTAACATTGTGATGCCTCGGCATGGACACGACCAAGAAGATCTAGAGTTCCACTATCAACCTACGCCCCTTTCCATTCGGAATAATGGGCACACTATTCAAGTGAATTATCAAGGGGGTAGCTATCTACGCCTGAAGGGGCAGTCTTATAAATTACGACAATTTCACTTTCATGATCCGAGTGAACACCATATTGATGGGAAAGTATATCCCATGGAAATGCACCTCGTGCATCAGAACGAGAGAGGGCACCTCCTCGTTGTTGGGGTCCTTCTAGCGTTTGGCAAAGAGAATCGGGTTTTCTCTCGAGTAGGAACTTGGATGCAACAGCATACAGGGTCTCGTCTTCCCTCTACAGGGCAGGAAGTGTCCACGGATTTAACATTTAATCTTATGGATATTCTGCCACAGGATACGCACCATTTCTCCTACCATGGCTCTTTGACCACTCCACCCTGTTCTGAAGGCGTGCAATGGATCGTCCTGAAGTCTCCCATCCAAATATCGAAGGTTCAAGCCGATCGTTTTATCACGACTGTTGGTCCTAATGCTCGGCCGGTACAATCGCTTGAACATCGGGATGTTCAGGAAAATTAATGCTGTTCACAGCCAAAGAAATGCCAATTTCCCATTCAATACGGCTTGAAGCTACGCACAATAACATCAATCGAACATAGGGAGTTTTTACAATGAAATCGTTTTTTCAATTTTTGGTTTTCCTTGTCGTAATCAGCATGTTTCTCGTCTCGCCAGTTATGGCTCAAAATGCTGGGAATGCCAACATGGAAATTTTGATGGACAAGGTTAAAGCCGACAAAAAGCTGGTCGTGGCCATGAACTTGAATCTCAGTGAGGAGGAGGGCGAGGCCTTTTGGCCCCTGTACGATTCTTATCAGGCCGATCTCAAACACGTGAACCAACGGATTGTTCAGCTTGTCTCTGATTATAACGTTGCCTACAACAGTGGTTCAATTTCCAATGAAACTGCGGGGAAACTGATTAAGGAATGGCTGCATGCGGAAGCTGAGGAAATGAAGCTCCGGGTTGCCAATGTGAAAAAACTAGCCAAAGTGTTGCCGGCAAAAAAAGTGGCGCGTTATCTTCAGATTGAAAATAAAATTCGGGCGTTGATCCGATTCGGCTTGGCTGCTGAGGTACCACTGATCTACTAAGGAAATGCGATTCAGAGAGGAAGGATATCCGTGACAAGTAAAAATCTTCTTTTGTTATCCTGCATCCTTGGCCTCTATTTAGTTGGTTGTGCTTCTGCTCCTCCGCTGTGGGTGAAGCCTGGTGCCACTGACGCAGACTTAGAGGCGGCGATGAATGAGTGTGATCAGCGGCATGTCGCGTCCCGCCTTGGTATTCGCGATCCTTTTATTCGGGAAGACCCGGTGTTTAACCCGGTGCGGCGGTATGGTGGAAGCGCTTCGGCCCTGGCCCGAGATCTGTGCCTTGAGAAACAAGGTTGGATATATCAGGAATAATTGGAGTTGTATGGTATGTCATCTGCATCATTTACAATCAGGAAACCAAAGAAGGAGTCTTCTTTTCAGCCGCATTCTTTTTTTCTTTTTCAAGCAATCCTCTAATAGATTTCCTTTTCGGATGAGATTGAACCAATCCGTGAAACCCCATATGGTCAAAAAACTCATCCAACCTTGCGGCATCGGAAAAATTCAAATATTTCAATGCGGATGAATTACTGGAAGGGACAGGGGGCGTAAATGCTTTTCTTCGAAGAAAATGAGAAAATGGGGACACATCTTTTTGGTTCCAAAAGATAGTCTTGACACGGGACTATACGATCATGGTGCCAATGACCGTAGAGGGGAATGGTGAAAAAAGCCGCCAGCGGCGTTCTCGCCCTTTTGCCGTGCTCACGTACTATGAGTACGCTCCGCGCGTCAAAAGGGCTGCGGCCTTGCTGGAGGACCCTTCGGAAAGACTCAGGGCATGCTTTTTTGAACATTCCCTCCCACTGATGATGTCCGTCTCATCTGGGGCAGATAATCGCCATTGGAGTGAAATATTCAACAGTCCGTAGATGAATAACACAAGCCTGATTCTATAGAAAGAACGGAATGAGATTTCTCGTCTCCATCCTCGCCTAGGGATCATCAGCATGGAAACCGCTTTGTTTTACGACCGTCTTCAGTTTGCGTTCACGATCACGTTCCACTATCTCTTTCCCCAACTGACGATGGGGTTGGCTTTGTTAATTCTGTACTTGAAAAGCCGTGCACTCTGGACCAATGACGAACACTTCAACAATGCAGCCAGATTTTGGATTAAGATCTTTGCCCTGAGTTTTGCCTTTGGAGTGGTGACTGGAATTCCGATGGAATTCCAGTTCGGCACAAATTGGGCCAAGTTTTCAGAGTTGACCGGAGGAGTGATTGGTCAGACATTGGCCATGGAAGGCCTATTCGCGTTTTTCTTGGAATCGTCGTTTCTTGGATTCCTATTGTTTGGAGAAAAAAAGTTTGGTCCACGGGTCCACTGGATGGCATCCCTGATGTTGTTTCTGGGTTCTTGGCTCTCTGGTTATTTCATTATGGCCACCAATGCATGGATGCAGCATCCTGTGGCATACACTGTTGCTGAAGATGGAATTTTTCACCTGACGAGTTTGTGGGGCCTTCTGACGAATTCATGGTTGGTCTGGCAGTATGCCCATAACATGACGGCTGCCGTAGCCACGGGCTCATTTGTCATGGCCGGGGTTGGGGCCTTTTATTTCCTCTCCAATCGGCATACAGATTATGCGAAGACATTTTTGCGGACTGGTGTGACGGCTGGAGCGATAGCTAGCCTTCTGCTTGTGTTCCCAACGGGCCATGAAAATGCCAAGCAAGTTTTTGAACATCAACCCGTCACTGGTGCTGCGTTTGAAGGTCTCTTTCAGACGGAGCGTGGCGCCGGCATGGTCCTTGTTGGGCAGCCTAATATGGAAACCCTGACCATTGATAATCCTATCACCATCCCCTGGGGCTTAAGTCTATTAGTGTACGACGAGCTTTGGGCGGAGGTGAAAGGGTTGGATGCCTTTCCCCGAGACGAATGGCCCGACAATATTCCACTCCTGTATTACAGCTACCACATCATGGCAGGACTGGGAACGATTTTTATCGCCATCATGGTTCCCGCTATGCTCTTGCTATGGCATGGGAAGCTCTTCAAAACCAAACTGGTCCTGTGGGGCATTTTGTTGATTACCCCATTTCCGTATATTGCCACAACAGCCGGTTGGATGACGGCGGAATTGGGACGGCAGCCCTGGCTGGTTTATGGTTTGTTGCGGACATCGGAGGGAATCTCGCCACTTGTCCACTCTGGCAATGTACTCTTCACACTTATAGGGTTTGTCGGCATGTATTTTCTCCTAGGAATTCTCTTCTTATTCATGTTTGCTGAAACGGTCTCTCACGGACCAGAACCGCAGAACGCTGGGGGCGACGCACCCGTGGTGCATTCGCCGTATTAGGAAGGGGCTCTGTTCATGGAGACATTTTGGTTTGTGGCCGTTGCGCTGATGCTGGCGGTGTATATTGTGCTGGATGGATTCGATTTTGGCACAGGTATCATCTATATGTTCGTGGCACAGACCGATGAGGAACGTCGTCTCACCCTGAATGCCATCGGGCCCGTGTGGAATGGAAACGAGGTGTGGTTGCTCGCAGGGGGTGGCTTGTTGTTTTTTGCCTTTCCCAAAGCCTATGCATCAGGGTTTAGCGGCTTTTACTTGGCACTCATCCTCGTGTTGTGGTTGTTGATGTTGCGTGGAATAGCGATTGAACTCCGATCTCATTTGGATCACCCTCTGTGGCGACCGTTGTGGGATGTCACATTTTCGGTTTCAAGCCTTCTATTAGCGGTGGTTTTTGGCGCTGCGATTGGGAACTTGGTTCGCGGGGTCCCCCTGAACGCGGAGGGCTATTTCCATACCCCATTTTGGACGTCGTTTTTGCCGGGGCCTGAACCAGGTATTTTAGATCTGTATACCGTCTCAACGGGGATCTTAAGCGCCACCGTCCTGAGTATTCATGGAGCGTATTACCTAGCGATGAAAACCGAAGGGGATCTCTACCAACGGGCGCATCGATTTGCGAAGGTAGGCGGGTGGGTGCTGATCCCTATCATCCTCCTGAATCTGCTTTCTCTCAAGAATGTCCAGCCGATCCTGAGTGCGAATTACTCTGCGTACCCAATAGGGTATACGATTCCTCTTGCGGCAGCTGTGGCGTTGGGATTGATGCTGTATTTTGGCCAGAAGGGTCGGGATACTGCTGCATTCTTTGCTTCGTGCCTTTTTATTTTGGCAGGCATTGGGATCACCGCCTGGGGCTACTATCCTAATCTACTGATTTCGACGACAAACCAGAGTTATAACCTGACAATTTATAATTCCGCGACGTCCGCCTATGGGTTACAGGTGGGACTCATTTGGTTCGGTATAGGCTTTCCCTTGGTGCTGGCCTACACTATTTTCATGTACCGATCCTTCTGGGGAAAGGTGACGCCTGCCTCCCTCCACGAATCTTATTAGAAAGAAAATGAAAATGGGGTCAAGTCTGTGGTACGCCTCAGCGGCATACCCTCGAACGGTATTGTCAACTTAAGCCAGATTTGGCTGATTGAACGTGTGGAGCACACAGCGTAATCCCTGATAAGTCAATGGGCCTGTTGAATATTTCACTCCAACAGCAAATAAAAGCTCCAGATGAGCCACGCATAGTCAGGGGGAGGGAATGTTCAAAAAAGCATGCCCTGAGTCTTTCCGAAGGGTCCTCCAGCAAGGCCGCAGCCATTTTGACGAGCGGAGCGTACTCATAGTACGTGAGCACGGCAAAATGGCGAGAACGCCGCTGGCGGCTTTTTTCAACATTCCCACAATAGATTCTTCTTTCTCGGACTCCCGATTGAGGGGTGCACAGGTAAATAGGATGCATTGACCGTCGTACAGGTTGGGGAGGATGAGCGATGAACAATCAATTAGAAAAAACCAATCATTTTAAGATGGCACCACAATATAGAAATGAATGGTGGAAGAAACCTTTCGCTTTATGGGTAGGGGGTATCTTGGTCCTTTGCCTAATAATTGGTTTGAGCTTCTTAACGAACACGGTTATGGGTGGTTTAGATCACGTTCTCCATGAGAGTGCTTCTGACTTGGCCCAAAAGTATTCTCTTGGAAAGAGCATGGAGGGGTTACCTTCCTCCGGGGGGGGGAACCCTGCGACTCACCATTCTCATGAGGAACCAAACCATCACGATCATGTCATGAAGACTGTGACCCATGATGGAGGTGGGGAGGGGATTCAATATGATCTGAATATAAAAACTGGAGACTCAATTGCGGCCAAACCCGTGATACTTTTGCTGAAACCCATACGAGTGAATAACCCATATACTCCGGTCCCGTTGGCTGTGGTGCACGAGAAAAAAATCCATCTGTTGATTGTCAGTAAAGACCTTTCCTACTTTGCACATGAACATCCGGTGGAGAAGGAAGAGGGGTATTATGTCTTGAGTCATACCTTCCCAACGGGTGGAGAATATGTCCTTTTTGCCGACTATACCCCGATTGGAGGACACGAAA
>JADFRB010000047.1 GCA_022561525.1 Nitrospinota bacterium | reverse complement strand
GGGAATGTTCAAAAAAGCATGCCCTGAGTCTTTCCGAAGGGTCTGTCCAGCAAGGCCGCAGGTACTTTGGCGCGCGGAGCGTACTCATAGTACGTGAGCACGACAAAGTGCCGAGAACGCAGCTGGCGCCCTTTTTCAACATTCCCCGTCACTGTTAATCACGCCACCCTCATCTTCGCCACAACTGGAAACGTCCGTATGAGCATGGACACATCAGTGATGTGTTCAAGATCCCAGACCCGCTCAATGAGGCGGTTCGCTTGATAGGCCCCGATTCTTCGGTCCGCGAATTGATGGAACTTGGCTTCCACTTCACTGTCAGACATTGGCCGTTTGGGGTGCCCAAGAGGATGATCTACCTGGAACACATAGTCCTTCCCTTTCATGGTGGTGACTCGAAGTCGATTTGGCATCGCCTCTGGATACCAAGCCGTGAAGTCAGGCTGTTCAACGACCTTTACCTTTTGCACCAGCGCACGAAGTGCTGTATCGTTGAGTCGTTTCGACGAAAACGAATGAGGCGTGACCCGGCCATCACTCAACGCCACAGCCACGCAATAGGGAAGACTATGATCAGCGGTTTCTCTCGTTTTGGGACGCCACTTTTCTGGATCCCGCCCGATAATCTCGATGGCGACGTCAAAGCTTTCGACGACAATGTTCTTAATCTGAGACATGTCACAATGCCCTTCAGCCTCCACGATCATGTGCCGGATTTTCATCGCCGCTTCGACTGCCGATTGCGCGTGATATTCCACGGGGTACGGCTTAATATAGGTGTCCAAAATTTTAAACGAGGCTCCTCGCTCGCCGCCTAATGTTGGTAGCGACAAGGGGCCGGAAATGACGCGCATAAATCCTTTCTCGCCTTCGAATACGTCTAACGGGCCTGTCATGCCTCGTCGAGCAGCCAGCGTGGCAAATACCCCGTTCCTGGCTGCATTAGCAAACGCACAGGCTTTCCACAACGACACTTCTCCCACGCGGGTTTGTCTAAGTGCCCCGGAGGTGACTCCTGCAATGCTGAGTGCCTGTGCCATGGCTTCTGGCGACAGCTTCAACAACTTGGCCGCGGCCAACGCGGTGGAAAATGCTCCATAGGTCACATGATCCCAACCAAGCGGCCGGAGCGCGGCGGCATCACACAGCCGACATTGGAGTTCATAGGCAATGGTCATAGCCACGATGACGGATCGGCCCGAGGCATGACACATTTCTCCCACAGCCAGGCAGGCTGGAATATTGTCGGAGGGATGGGCAGGTTCTTTCGAAAGGTACGTATCGTTGCAATCCAAATACCGGACCAAAGTCCCATTCGCGAATGCCGCTAATTCAGGGGTGGTCCGAACATCAGTTCCCCACACGGACACCCCCTTCGGCAGCGGCACGGCTTCCGCTAAGCTCCTTGCCATTCGACAGGGAGGCGCAGACATCGCTCCATAGGCGCAGCCCAAACTATCCACGATCCGGCGTTTCACTTCATGGACCACCTCCCTTGGGAGCTTGTTGAATGACAGCCGATGGGCATACGCCGCCAAGGTTTTGGTTAGCAACCCGTTAGACGCTTCGCTCACTGAGAACCTCTTTTTGCGTGATCCGTAAGGCGTGATCCGTAAAAACCTTCTTTTTTTTTACGCTTTACGCATCACGATTGTTTTTTTACCCGTTACCCATTATTCTTTACCCATCACTCCCCATTGCTCCCATGAACCACTCACTCATCCCTCTCACGAACCAGTATCCACGACATCAACTCCGAAGGAATAGGTGCGTCAATGTCGAACGAGCTTCTTGTGCTTTCCGTTGTCGATCGTGTCGCCACGATCACATTCAATAATCCTCCCGTTAATCTTTTGAGCACACGGGTTTTGGTTGAATTGGGTCGGCTTGTTGACCGATTGGCAACAGATTCTTCCATCAAAGTCATGGTGATCACCTCATCCGGCCGGTTTTTCTGTTCAGGAGCGGACCTCAAAGAACTGCAACACATCGACACCGCTCAACAAGCAAAAGATGTGTCGCTTCGTGGTCAAGCCCTGCTGAATCGGATTGAACAACTGGACAAACCCGTTCTCGCTGCGATCAATGGATCGTGTCTTGGAGGCGGCATGGAATTGGCTCTGGCCTGTCATCTTCGTTTTGCCTCGCCTGCGTCCTCGTTTGGTCTTCCCGAAGTCAATCTCGGTTTGATTCCTGGATGGGGGGGCACCCAACGCCTGCCCAAACTAATTGGGCTGTCAAAAGCCACGGAAATACTTTTGACCGGGTCACTGATTTCCGCCGATGAGGCCCAACGTTGTGGCTTAGTGAATGCAGTGTGGTCTGAGGCCGATCTCTTGCCTCGCACACAGGAATTCGCCGCACGACTCGCACAAAAAGGGCGCCTGGCCCTTCGAGCCGTATTGCGTGCCCTTCGGGCGGCACAGGACAATCCACTGGCTGAAGGATTAGCCCAGGAAGCCGAGCTCTTTGGCGAATTGTTTGAAACGAAGGATGCCAAAGAAGGCATCAATGCCTTCTTAGAAAAACGCCAGCCCAATTTCCAGGACCAGTAAGATCTCAATTCTTGATGAGACCCGTTTGTCGTCAGGCTCATGGCTGGAGTACTCCTCTATCTCGTGATCCGTAATGCGTAGAAGAAAAGACCTTCTCCTTAATCTTAACGCTTCACGCCTTACGCTTCACGCCTTAACAACGGCATATCACGCCAACTCAACAATTCCTCACCAGAACGGCACAACGGGCACTCTGATTGCTCCCATTGGGGCATGTCTAAACCGACGCTATAATAAAACGGGTATTGAGCTGCAAGCTCATCCATGAAAGGAAACTGACCGCTGTCTCGTCTCGCGAAGACCATCATGCCCACGACTGTCCCCCCACGATCGGTGACAATTTGGCCAAGCTTGTTGACGCAGTTGCCACGAGCGGTGACATCATTGAATGCGATGAAGTGCTCACCTTTCTGAATGTTTTCAGGTGGCACATCGGTCCCAATTCTTCCAGTTGTGGGATCAAAGGGGGCTGGGACAACACGTAGGGGAACTTGATTTTTCAGTCTGTTTGCAATTCCTTCCGCCAACAATCTCGCATCAGAATTGGGCACCATGATGCCATGGACTTTCTGTTCCTTGTCTAACTTGGACACCCAATTGGCCATGTCCTGCACAATGATGTCCATCCGGTTAGGAAAATGAGCAATCGATTCAAACCGAAGATACGTACCTGTATGGTGACCAGAAGCCACTTCGAGATGGGTATTGAAAAAGATTGATTGTGTCCGGCGAAACAGCTCGATCAGCTCACTCTCGGTTAAAAAAGAATGAGGTGATACATCAATCAGCTGTCGGAGCTTCGTCTCGACAGTGGGGTCAGCATACAGTAATCGATGATCGTCGATGACTTGAGCCAGCCTCTTTTCAGGGGAAGCCAGGGTATGCACGGTTTCCTTTCGGACGTGAAGCGAAAAGATCGTGAAGCGTAATACGTGAAGCGTGATGCGAAAAAATAAAGAATTTTTCACGCATTACGGATCACGCCTTACGCCTCATGCTTCACACATCACGTCTTTTCATTGTTCCTTGGCGACAGGAGTTCGCAATATTCCAATTGGTTGAATCTCCAACTCGACAAGATCTCCAGGTTTCAAGAATTGATTCAATTCCAGCCCACAGCCGCCACCGACGGTTCCAGAACCAAACACCTCTCCCGGATATATGGTCTCCCCTCGCGAGACATGTTGAATCATCTGCGAGAATGACCAATGAATGCTTCCAAATTTTCCCTCGGACCACACTTCTCCATTGATCCGCGCGATCATGGTAAGGTCGTTGATATTGGGGATTTCATCAGGGGTGATGAGACATGGCCCCAAGACCGTGCCAAAATCTTTTCCCTTCGCCGGTCCTAACCGACAGGCCATTTCTTGAAATTGAACATCGCGGGCGCTGAAATCGTTCATGATGGTGTACCCCGCGATATACTGATCTGCTTCGTCCTTTGGAATATCCCTTCCGGTTCGGCCGATCACACAGGCTAACTCCAGCTCATAATCCAATTTTTCCGTGTTGAGAGGCCATGGTAGTTCCTCATCTGGGCCTAGGATGGTGTGGGGATTGCCTTTGTAGTACACCGGGGCGATATACCACTCGGGAGGGATAGGCTGGCCACGTCGTTTTGAGGTCGCCGCGATGTGATCTTCAAAGGCAATGAAATCGCGGAGCATCGGCACATGATTAAGTGGAGCTAACAGACGAATACTTTGAACCGGATAGATAATCGTTTCCCCCTCCGGCCCCTGCCGGGCTTCGCCTTCTCCGGTGACATACTGAAAAGCCGTGCGTGCCCGATCCATTGCCGAATGTCCTCCCTCCAGCAGTTCCATCATGGTGGAGGGGACTCCAGCTTGGGCCATTCGGTACGATTGGGCTTCTTTTTGATCGGACAGCATGCGCGTATACGCCATGTTTAAATCGACAATGGTGTCATTGAAGCACGCTCCAACACGGGCAAACTTTCCGACTGGCGTGGACACTTGGAAGGTGACAAGTTTCATGGCTGGCTCCAACTTAAAGGATAATCTTTCAATTCAACGGTTTCCGCTTCAAGAAGCACTTGAAATGGGTGGCGTGATTCCACCATCACCGCGACTTCATTGGTGTGCGTCTTCGTTTTGCTCGCGGCCACGGCGGCAGGATGCGGCCCATGATGAATGCCCTGGGGATGGAGGGTGAGTGCTCCTGGCTTAATCCCGGATCGACTAAAAAAGTCTCCCTCGTGATAAAACAACACTTCATCGTAATCGATATTCCGATGATAAAAAGGAACTTTTAACGCTAGAGGATCAGTTTCCAGGGGCCTTGGCGCAAAGGTGGAAATGATCATTCCAGCAGCTTGGCCAGCAGCTTGGCCGCCAGCCTGAAATGTCGCATGAACGCTGGGAGGAAGGTGATACCCTGGACTGGTGACAGGCCGAAAATCTTTGATGTTGAGTTTGGTGGGCCACAAATCACCTTTCCACGACACGACGTCCAAAGGATTAAAAGCGTAAAAGACCCGGGTATACGTGCCATCGCGTTTAATTCTGACCTCGTATTCATCTTGGGTTTGGCTAGTGGCGAAGGGTTCAGGAACAGTGAGCACTCCTGGATCAAACAAGGCATGTTGCCCAAGCAGGCCTCGCTCCGGCAGGGAAATGGGATCGGGCGTTTCAACAATCAGCGAAAGGCCTGGGCCTTCTTCGACCACAATGCGATAGGTGGTTCCTTTAGGCAGTAGGATATAATCACCTGGTCCATAGGAAAGATAGCCATAATCGGTTTCATACCCACCGTGACCTTTATGGATAAAATGCAGCTCGTCTCCATCCGCATTGCGAAACCAAAAGGGCATGGTGTGGGCTCGACGGGAAATGAAAACCCGGACATCGGAACTTCGGAGGATCTCCAAGGGACGATCATCGTCCGAGCGAAGATCGGGAGTTAGAAGTTCGCTGCATGAAAAGGCTCGGGGGCGGCAGGGACCATCAATTCGGATCCAATTGGTGGGAGGATGGGACCGGTACAGATGAGACACCCGACCCGTAAACCCCATCCGGCCATGTTCTTCCTCATGAAGTCCATCAGGAATATCAACATGAGCTTGATTCGGGGGGGAACCCCGTTTTACAAGGTACATATTTCCCTCCTGGTCCTATTTCCCATTATCCACACATTGATGCTGGCGACTATAGTCAATGATAGTATCTTCAACTCCGGCTGATTGCTGCTTTTCGATATCACGATACAAGGATTCCACGGTTCCTTTGACAAACGTCCGCGATGTTTCTTCCCCATGTTGACGTTGAGTGAGTTCAAAAAACACTCCACTGCCGGGAAAGAGGGGACAAGTAAATCGTTGTCTCAGGGGCCCAAAACCATCTTTCCCCTCCTTGATTGGCCCAGAAAATTTCACCCCATGATCCTCCCACTCCTTGGACACAGCCTCGATATCATCGACTTCGATGGCCACGTGCTGAACCCCCGGACCATATCGTTCAACAAAGTCTGTGATTTGTGACTTTTCTTGTTTGTCATTGCCCTGCATCAACGCGACTTTGATGCTATCCCGTTGGACCACAAGAGTATCCATGCTGGATTTTTCCGTCCCTACATCCTGAGCAGACCAAATAGTGTGAAACCCGAGCACCTGATTGAATAGGAACTCCGCCGCCCCAAGATCAGGAACGCAAAGCGTTATGTGATCAATGCCGAGTGTACCTGCCATACGCCTACCTCCTCATTATGTGTTCTGTCGTAACTCATCCCAACCTGGGTGCTGTCTTTCCTTCGTCGAGCGTGTGGTGCAATCCATGATGAGGTGGCCTTGGCCAGGCAACTATCTTACGTAATTGCCCGAGTCCTCACCAATCTGTCATAGAAAAAACTGTTGCGACTGGTAGATTCTCGTGATAATAATATATTATAATTGTTTAATAAAAGTTTATAATTTTTTATCGGGTATTGCAATCGTTAAATTTAGAGTAATTATTTATAATAAGCAGAAACAGCCTAAAACATAGTATTATTGATCAATATATTGAAAAAAATGATATAATAAATAAAATTTATTATTAATATAATAAAACCGAAATTATACATAATGGCAAGGCCTAGGGTGGGGAATACCAATTTGGCGAGTTTTCAAGACATCCTGAAACCAAAGTGGCTCTCAGGGCCTTTCTTGGCAGGCCAAGAAGGCCCCTCAAAAAAGTAGCCAATAAAGAAGGATCTCTTCAGGACCGAGGAGGTGACTATGTCAGGTCTTTACCAAGACAAGCGGAACTTCGTCCTTAAACATGGAGCCATTAATAATCCGTACCTGATTCGTTTCCAAACGGGCGAATTATCCGATCCTGAACTTCAAGACTTTGCCATTGAATTTTATAGCTTCGCTCGGTTTTTCCCCAAAATCCTCGTTTCGCAATTAGTCAACACGGAGGACGAAGCCATTGCCGAAGAACTCACCCGAGTGCTCTATTCCGAATTAGGCGATGGGAATCCGGAACATCGCCATGAGCTGTTGTATCGAAGGTTTCTCACGTCAGTCGGCATTTCCATCCAAGAAGCCCTCACCCGACCCATGATGCCATCGACCAAAGCCTACATCGAAGGAATGGAAATGCTGTATAGCAGCGGCAACCACGAACAGGCCTTAGGCGCATCGTTCGGTTTGGAAAACATGGCCATTACGATGTGGGATCATTTGCTGCCCGGGCTGCTGGTGCTCAAACGCTCCCGGTACCCTCATATGGACATGGAATATTTCACCTTTCATCGGGAACTGGAGTCAACGCACGAGGATGCCATGGAGAAAGCTGTTTCCGCTATGGAAGACCATTCGTCTTCTCATGGAGCCTTATCAGCCGACGAGGAAACCAACTTTTCCCATGGAGTCAAAAAAGTGTTGGATTATCTCGAAGGATTTTGGATGGGATTGGAACGGAATCGGGAAACGATAATCGGCAATTCCTCTCCCACTCAAATAGGCGTTGCAACTGGAGGGGGAGCGTGATGACCTCAACCACCATTGAGGACAGCATCATCGAAGCGCATCAAAGTTGTACGCCACCTCACCAGTTTCCCTTTTCCTCTTTCTCTGGTCTGTTCTACGAACGAGTTCACGATCTACAACTTTCGCAACACACATTTTTGAGTTACCACGACGATGATCAGTCGGTCCACCGAACCTACACCTATGGGGAATTTGGCGAGGCAGTAGCAAAAATGGCCTCGGTTCTCCGTGATCGACTGAGGATCAAGCGAGGGGATCGTCTTGCCACGGTGTTATTCAATCATGACCAAACCGTCCTCATTTATTTTGCCGCCTGGGCGTTAGGGATCACGGTCGTGCCCATCAACATTGCCGAGTCTTCTGACAAAAAACGATACATCCTCGAGCATTCCGAGGCTTCGGTCGTGTTGTGTTGGTGTGATGCCTTCGATGAAATTCAGGAATGTGTCGATGATATTCCAAGTCTTCGAGAGGCTGTCTTGGTTTCGGATGACCCGCATCGTTGCGAACTGACCCAGCATCTCTCTCACGCGAAACCCACTTCCACGAATGGGGAAGGCTGCTTACAAGATGAAGCGCTCATCATTTACACCTCCGGAACAACAGGCCCCCCAAAGGGCGTCATACTCACCATGGAAAATCTTCTCATCGATGCCGACGCCATTACCCAATGGCACGGATTTGGGCAAGGTGATTGTCTCATGTGCGTCCTCCCGATTCACCACGTGAATGGTATCGTCGTCACCCTGATCACCCCGTTCTACTTCCGAGGGAAAGCCGTCCTCAACAAAAAATTCAAGTCGGGTTTATTTTGGTCACGAGTGCAAGAGGAACATGTGGTGTGTGCCAGTGTGGTACCCACACTGTTGGAATTCTTACTCGAATCCGGGACAGATTGGTCACCTTCTCAATTGAATGGATTTCGCGGGCTGATTTGCGGTGCAGGGCCATTATTAAAAGAAACAGCGACACGCTTCGAAAAACACTTCCAGGTTCCTATTCGCCATGGCTATGGACTGTCAGAAACCACGTGTTACTCTTGTTTTTTGCCAAATGACTTATCTGCCGAGGAACACCATCATTGGCTGACCCACTATGAGTTTCCCTCCATTGGCGTGCCTATTCACCACAATGAAATGACCATCCTGGATGGGCAAGGGCACTCAGTCCCAGAAGGAATAAGAGGGGAGATCTGCATTCGAGGCCAAACGATTTGCTCTGGATACCTCAAGCGCCCGGATGCAAACGAGGCTGCGTTTCAATGGGGTTGGTTCCGCTCGGGAGACGAAGGATTTCTTGTGCGGGATCAGCAGGGCCGTCCATTTTTCTTTATTTCGGGAAGGATCAAGGAACTGATTATTCGTGGAGGCGTGAATATTTCTCCGCTGGAAATCGATGAGGTCCTCCGGGGACATCCTTCAGTCAAATTCGCGATGGCCGTGCCATTCGAAAACCGCTTTTACGGCGAAGAAATAGCCGGGTATGTGGTTC
>JADFRB010000046.1 GCA_022561525.1 Nitrospinota bacterium | reverse complement strand
GGCGGACCTCAAGGGTCTCTCGATCCGTGTGAAGTTTGTTCCGTAATTCTCGTCCACGCTCTGAATCAGTATCACCGGATAACGAACGAAACTCTTCTAAATCCTCCTGGAGCTCAAGAATTTCATCAAATAAATCAGCAGGTGGGGCAGAACGAATATCCTTGACTGAACCGGCTTCTAATCGAATCAGATATTCTGCCCTTTGGATCGGATCTTTGAGCGTGCGATACGCTGTATTGAGAAGCGCCGTATTCCCAAGACTGACGGCTTTTTCCCCTTCATCTTTATTGACATAGAAGTCCGGATGAAAAGTGCGACTCAACGAATAGAATGTGTCCTCCAAATATTTTTTATCGATGGTAAGCAGGCGAGGAAGGTTCATGCAGGTGAAATAGTCTAACTCTTTCGAAAGCGGTTGAACCTTCACGCATCGACCGCAAAAGTATTCTCCGAAGACCTCGGACTGGCAATGCCAGCACATACTTCGCGCCATGGGCAATTCGCGGGACACACGATCAGCTGATGTCGGTTGGGTACTCATCGTCGGCACTCGCACAACGGGCATGGTCCGTCTGGACCATGCCCGCCAATTCGAATCATTTTCATTTTCCCACTATCGTGGGTGCTGCCCTTACGCGGAGAAGGATTCTCCACATCCACAGGTTTTGGTGGCATTGGGATTACTAAATTTGAATCCACCACTCACGAGATCCTTTTGATAATCGAGTTGCATGCCTTCAAGATAAATAGCGCTTTTTGCATCCACGATGATTTTCACACCATCCTTTTCGCAAATCGTATCAAATTCACTAATCTTGTCATCAAAGTTAACTGTGTAACTGAGACCGGAACATCCACCACCTTTGACGCCCAAGCGAAGACCACCTTCGGTGAGATCTTGCACATCCATCAACCGCTTCACTTCTTCAACCGCGGCATCCGTCAAGGTCACCAGGGGGGTTTCTGTCGTTTGTGTCGTCTCCATATTCCTTCTCCCTTAATTCAACTTCACCAATTTAGGAACTAGCTGAGGCAGTCGTTTCTTCTTGTTGTAACTTCATCTCCGCTTTCTTCTTATAATCATTCAATGCACCTTTAATCGCATCTTCCGCTAACACTGAACAGTGAATTTTCACTGGGGGAAGATTGAGTTCTTCCACAATTTCCGTATTTTTAATCTGCCCGGCTTCCTCTACGGTTTTGCCTTTCAACCACTCTGTCGCCAAACTTGAGCTGGCAATGGCTGACCCGCATCCAAAGGTTTTGAACTTGGCATCGACGATGGTGTCATTTTCGACTTTAATCTGAAGCTTCATCACATCGCCGCACTCGGGAGCACCAACAATGCCTGTCCCCACGCCATCATCGTCCTTTTTAAAGCTCCCCATATTGCGAGGATTGTTGTAATGGTCAATCACCTTTTCACTGTATGCCATGATTCTACCCTCCTTAGATTTTTACAATTATACAAAGCACGATTGGCTATATTTCCTGTTTCTCTAATTCAGTGAGCCGCCCATTCGACTGTACTGAGATCGATCCCTTCTTTGGCCATTTCATACAATGGCGACATCTCTCGCAAATGATTCACAGCCTTAAGCATCCGATCAATCGTATAGTCCACTTCTTCCTCTGTGGTAAATCGTCCGATCCCAAACCGAATGGACGAATGCGCTAAATCCGAACCCACGCCAAGCGCCCGAAGCACATAAGACGGTTCGAGTGTCGCAGAAGTACAGGCCGAGCCAGAAGAAAGGGCAATTTCCTTCACCCCCATCAGCAACGCCTCGCCTTCGACGTAGGCAAAACTAATATTCAAATTCCCGGGCAGCCGTTCGGTAGGATGCCCATTCAGATAGACTTCTTCCATCGCCCCCATAATGCCGGCCTTCAGTCGATCGCGCAGAGCCATCATTCGAACGGACTCTGTTGCCATTTCTTGTTCGCACAACTCCGCGGCTTTCCCAAAACCAACAATCAATGGAACAGGAAGTGTCCCTGACCGCATGCCCCGTTCATGACCACCACCATCCAGCATCGGCACCAAGCGAACTCGAGGGGCCCTACGCCGAACGTATAATGCGCCAATGCCTTTCGGCCCATAAATCTTATGCGCCGAAAAAGACATCAGATCCACGCCTAGCTCTTGGACATTAACCGGGATTTTTCCGACGCCTTGAGTCGCATCACAGTGGAACAGCACGCCTTTTTCTTTTGCAATCTTGCCAATTTCTTTAATGGGATTGATGGTGCCAATTTCGTTATTCGCTAACATGATCGAAATCAAAATGGTTTTATCCGTGATGGCATTGCGCACATCATCAGGATTCACCGTGCCGGTCTTATCCACCGAAAGATAGGTGACCTTGACACCTTTCTTCTCGAGCGATTTGGCCGGGTCGATCACCGCGCGATGTTCCGTCGAGCTCGTGATGATGTGATCACCTTTTTCGCGATACATCTCCGCCACACCTTTCAACGCCAAGTTATTGGATTCCGTCGCACCACTGGTAAAGACAATTTCCTTGGAATCCGCATTGATCAGTTTGGCAATTTGCTTTCGTGCGGTGTCTACCCCTTCTTCAGCCTCCCAACCAAACGAATGGTTGCGACTCGCTGAATTGCCAAACTTTTCGGTGAAATACGGGAGCATCGCATCCACCACGCGAGGATCGCAGGGCGTGGTCGAATGGTTGTCCATATAAATGGGTAACTTCATGAGTTCACTCCTTCTAGCTTTAAAGATTCGACGATGATTAAAGGCGATTCATTCATCAGCATGTCCTCAATCGACATGCTGTTAAGCAATTTATAAATGCTGTCTTGAATTTTGAGCAATGGTGTTCGGATACTACAACGTTCCAATTGGTCACACCGCGACTGATCTTTTTCGTGGTAACAATCTGTTATGCCCAAGGGCCCTTCGATGGCCTCTAATACTTGGGCGACGGAAATGTCTTTGGGCTCTCGGCCTAACACATACCCACCCTTGGGCCCATTATGGTGACTTTCAATGATTTGATGCCGTGCCAAGGTTTGCAGAACTTTCGCGAGCAGCTCAACTGGCATGAAATGTTCTTCCGCAATTTCCTTGGTATTCACCACACGCGGGTGTAGCTCCCCACTGCCATGAACCGAGGCCATATATTGGAGGGCCAATAACGCGTAATCTGCCTTTTTGGAGAACTTCAGCACAGGAACCTCTTCACTTCATTCCAATCACAGATTGAAAAAGTCTCCGACCAAAACCATCGGAACAAATACTACCATTGACATTCTCATCTAGTCAAGAGTAATTTAGTCGGAGATAATATCAGTCGTCGATTGTAGAAACTTAACACAACTTAACATAATGTATTGAAAAGTAACAAAAATTTTATCAATAAGCCTAAATTTATCATACGACACAAGGAGAACAAGATGGGTGGGAGCAATCCTTATATAGAGCAAATTGAAGCAAAAGCCGCGACACAATCATTCATGGTCACGATCAAAACACCAGATGAAAATGTGGTAGTCGAGGTTGATCCAAGTAAAATTCCCTATGGCCCAACCGGCCAACCTGGGAGCCTTCTGGATATTGCCATGGCAGCAGCAGGCCTGGATGTGGAACATGCGTGCGGAGGGGTATGCGCTTGTTCAACCTGTCACGTCATCGTAAAGGAAGGACTAGAAACCTGTAACGAAGCCACAGATGACGAGTTAGATCAATTGGACGAAGCCCCGGCCATCACCCTGCAATCCCGATTGGCTTGCCAATGCGTACCCGACGGCACTCGGAACCTCGTAGTGGAAATCCCGGAATGGAATAAGAACTTGGTTAAGGAAGGTCATTAAACTTTCTCCCCCTCCTCCGTCCAACCCATTCAGAAAATGAAAAAGAATACTGGTTTCTTTTTGTATTTTCTGTCGGCCAACTACCCATGAAAATGGCAGTTTCACCGTAGCAATTCCGTTCATGCTTCGAGAACCTCAGCAGGAACGTGGCGGGGTAGCTGTGACCCGTTGGTTGAAAAACACGCCTCAGGTGGAGAGCGAGGCCACGTGGTCTTTTTTTGAGGTAGTATGGCGGGTGGCGTTGCGGGTATCGAAAACGACGGGTGCATGCTGCACAATCATATTGTAATCAAAAACCGAGTGCGCGGTTAAAATTAAGGCGCAATCGCATTCGGCTAACAAGACGGGGGACAGTTCCTGGGATTTATAGGCTATGGAGTTGAGCAGCAGCTCGGGTGCATAGGGATCGACATACGACAGAAGGGCTTCTTCCTTCTGTAACAGTTCCATGACCTTGGTGGCCGGCGATTGTCGAGAATCTCCGATATCAGCTTTGTAGGTGACACCTAAAACCAGAATGTTGGCGCCTTTTACACATTGACGTCGTCGATTGAGAATGCGCTGAAGTTTCGAGACGACAAAATACGGCATGTTTTCATTAATCTCTCCGGCCAGTTCGATAAATCGTGTGTGCAGGTCATACTCCTTGGATTTCCAGGCCAAGTAATACGGATCCAAGGGTATGCAATGCCCTCCAACTCCAGGTCCAGGGTAAAACGGCATAAATCCAAAGTTCTTGGTGCTGGCCGCGTCAATCACCTCAAACACATCAACCTCCATTCGGTCACACAAAATGGCGAGTTCATTGACTAAGGCAATGTTCACCGACCGAAAGACATTTTCAAACACTTTGGTGAGTTCGGCGACTCGTGCCGAAGAAACCTGGAAAATCTTTGTGATGGACTGTTCATAAAAAGTTCGGGCCATGGCACCACAGGGTGAAGTGACCCCACCAACCAACTTAAAGGTATTGGATGTTCGAAAAGTTTCATTCCCCGGATCAACGCGTTCTGGAGAAAAGGCCAAAAATAAATTCTCCCCAACTTTCAGCCCGCTTTGGGTCAGGAGTGGGAGAAGCACGTCCTCGGTAGTTCCCGGGTAGGTTGTGCTTTCCAGCACGACGAGGATGTTGGGTCGGACCAACGTGGCAATGTTGTTGGCCACTTTGGTAATGGCACTGATATCTGGTTCTTTATTCGGCGTCAGTGGCGTGGGGACGCATATGAGAATCACATCGCACTGCCGAAGTTCCTGAAAGTCAGTGGTGGCCCACAGGCGTTTCGTCTTCACCATTTCACGCAGTTCATCATCATCGACATCGGAAATATAATTGTTGCCTTGATTGATCGCATCGACTTTTTCAACCGTGTCATCAAGCCCAACCACGTGAAAACCCGTTTTCGCTTGAAGAACAGCCAACGGCAGCCCGACATATCCCAATCCGACAACCCCCACTACCGCTGAATGGTGTTGAATCTTTTCTATTAACGTCATGTTCCCCCCTGAGTCACCCATGTCATTATTGGCTATCTGCCTATTTCCAGCACCATCGAAGGTTCCTGCTTCCACCCTCGTTCTTCCGAAGAGCCAAGAGTAAGCTAGGAAGGTGGAGCTTCAGGGTTGGGGGTTAGGGTGCTCTGACCGGGGTGTGTCGCAACCGAATTCTGAGTGGAATTCCCTCGGCTGCGGAACTCGAACACGGTCAGCATGATGACGATCAGAATTGCCTGCATGAGCAGGATCAACGCATCAGCAGTCTCAGCCGATCGCAAACCAATTGCCCCAAGCCCCAAACAGATAGTGAGGCAATAAATCATCAGAACACTGGCTCGGTTTCCACCGAGGACCCTGGCGAGTCGGTGATGGATGTGGTCCTTCCCCACGTAATCAATCCAGTCTTTAAAGGAATGGATCTTCCCGGCCACCATGCGATCGACCGTGAGATGAACCATATCGTAGATCAAGACCCAGAAAATAAGGATGGGATTGCTGAATGACACAATGGCGTTTCCATCAGCCCATTCTCCCATCACCGCAAGTGCGGCTAAAGTAAACCCCAAAAATGTGGAACCACCATCTCCCAAAAAGATTAGAGCCGAGCCATTCTTCCGAAAGTTAAAGGGAAGAAATCCGAGTACTGCTCCAATGATCCCAATGGAGAGCCAACCTAATTCAGGTTGATTCGTTTGAAACGCCACCACTCCGAGGAAAAACGCAATGATCACAGCAAGCCCCCCGGCAAGGCCATCCATGCCATCCATAAAATTAAAAGCATTGGTAATGCCGATGAGCCAAAAGATGGTCAAGGCGATATTACCAATATCACCCAAGAACCCCGTCGGGAACAGACTCAAGACCATTCCCCACCACACGACCAAACCTGAAGCGGTGAGCTGAACCACCAATTTGAACCAGGCCGGCAACCCACAGGCGTCATCAAAAATCCCGACCAGCATCAGAAGCAGTCCCCCGAGTAAAATCACTGCGACTTTTTCGGGGATGATCCAATTCCCGAGAACCGCTAAGGCCAATCCGATGAAGACTCCGACACCTCCCACACGCGGTGTGGAGATTTGGTGAATGCGTCGCTCCGTCGGGATATCCATGACTCCAAATTTTATCCCGAGCCTTCTCACGAGAGGTGTCAGCGTAAAGGTCACCAAGAAAGCCAAGAGGAAAACGTAGGCCCATCGCTGGCCAGTATCGAGAAAAAAGTCACGCACGTCTGGAACGATGAGGCACAATAATCCCATGGGCGCGATTACCAAGAAAGGACTGGTCCACCAGTTTGAATCAGAGGAGGAAACGGTCATGTTAGTTCTTCTTGAAGAATCGTGATAATGCGATCGACGTCCTCATCAGTCAGTGATGGATGAATGGGGATGGAGAGAGCGGTGGAAAAGACGTGTTCACTATGAGGAAAGCCCCTCAACCCAAGATAGCGATGCAGAGGCTGAAACACGGGCCGTCGGCATTGGATGCCCTTTCCTTCTAAACGCTGAATGGATTCATCAATGGGACGACTGATCTTCAGGACGAATCGATAAAAGATATGAGTCCGGTCCTGAGGAATAGACGGAAGTTCCACAGGAAGATGAGCGAGCTCGGATAAATACCGGTGCGCGATCGTGGCCCGTCGCATTAGGCTATCTGGAAACCGTTCCAATTGACAGAGGCCGAGAGCGGCTTGTAGGTCCGTCATCTTGTAATTAAAGCTTTTGGGATAGAGGAATTGTTTTTCATCATACTCCCGAAGCATACGGAGGGTTTCTACCATCCTCGCGTTATTTGAGAGTACCATTCCCCCTTCCCCGGTACAGAGCAGCTTGGTGGCATAAAACGAACAAATGGTAGCCTGCCCAAAACTCCCAACTGGTTGACCGTGATACATGGCACCGAGCGTTTGTGCACAATCTTCTATTATTGGAATATTGAGGAGTTGAAGGGGGGCAAGATCCGCCGAGCACCCAAATAGATGAGGAACAATAATTGCCCGAGTTTTTCCAGTGATGGCGGCCTTGACTTGTTCGACATCGATTCCAAACGTGCGGGGATCAATATCAACAATTTTAGGAATCGCCCCAATGTGTGCCGTAGCAATCCAGGGAGCAGCACACACATAGCTTGGCATAACGACTTCATTCCCCGCACTCACACCTAATGCCAGCAATGCCATGTGCAGGGCAGCGGTACCTGAACTGACCGCCACGCCACCCAACAGACCCAAATAATCGGCCATACTTTGTTCAAAGCGAGTAACACGAAAACCTTGGCCGACCTCTTGTGACTCAATCACCTCCGACACCGCGGTAATTTCTTTCTGTCCCAGATAGGGTCGGGAATGGGGGATGAGTGTTGTTGTTTCCATGAGTGATGATTTAACTAGATGTTGATAAACAACCGTAAGGGCACAAATCCTTCTGCATTTTTGACGCGAGCTTGAAATCCACGAAAATTCGCACTTGACCGGACGAAGTCTTTAATCGTGAGTCCTTCAATGTGTGTTTTTTGGGTTTGGGAGACATGTGCTAAAATCGCTTGTTCTTTTTCTTTGATGACTGAATCGATATCCACAAATACCGTCGGAGAGAAGTTTTGAGTTGTAGGACCTTCATAAAATAGGACGTTTCTTGTGTATCGCGTGGCAGACATGGTGTTAATAGCCAAGTGTTGATGATCCTGGTGAGTGTCATCTTTGTGATTCACCAAAATGAAATGAGGATCAACCTCTTTAACAACCTGTTCAATGCGTTGAATCAATTCTTGGTCCATGGGCACCTTGGTATCTTGATAGTCTCCCCAAAAAATCTTTTCCACGCCTAAGTACTTGGCGGCTTGATCCTGTTCGAATTTACGGACTTCCGCGGGTGCCCCCTGTTCTCCTGCGGTCAGAATCATCAGAAAAATGTGGTGGCCTTTTTTCGCATATTTAATCAAGGTTCCACCGCACCCGGCTTCAATGTCATCAGGATGGGCTCCCAACGCAAGAATCCGAATAGCATGTCGGTCATTGGTATTCATAAGGGCATCTCTTTTTTTTTCTTACCTCTTGCGGTGTATTCATTTTCATAAAATCCCGGTTGGTTTCTGTGTCGTTATACACATTGAGCCACAGGCATGGACTTGGGTGGCCGCCGCGTTTCTCGAAGAATCGAAAGACTTTTGGCTCCATGAGTGAACAATAAATCGAACGCACTCATGGTCGGGACAAATGGTTGATAGGCTTGCTCATAGTCCGGGTGGACAAAGTCTTGGAATTCGATGTCCACTCCTGACTGTTCAAATTTTTCGAAGTCCATGTACTGGAGGGTTCCAGGCCCTGCCAGATAGCTGGTCGCCCCAAGGTTCTGGCAGATATCGATGAGTCGGTCGGTCGGATCTTCTCGAAGGACCATTTCTGACGCGATCTTCATGGGGGTTTGGATTCCAAAATTTTTTAACAACCAGCTCAACAATGCTAGGGTAATATCGAAGAGTTTGGTCCATTTTTGGGAGTACAGGTCCTCCAAAATGGTTGAGTATTGGCGAAAAGAATGTTGTCGTCCGTAATGCGTATAAAAAGCTTGTACATGTTTGCTTCGCCAATCCACAGTTTGGTTGATTCGAACGTCCTGAATCAATTGTCCAAAATCATGAAGTACAGGCACAGTGACCCACTGCCATCCTTGGGCAGTTCGAATGCGGTTACGATTTTGCCATTCATTTTTTTGGGTCTTCGTGGAATTGAGTGGGTAAAAGTGACTGGCTGATCGTCTATAAGGGGCTCTGGAC
>JADFRB010000045.1 GCA_022561525.1 Nitrospinota bacterium | reverse complement strand
AGAGGTTGAGCGAATTTTTATGATCCAACTTGCATTTTTTTGTTTTAAGGTTGAAATTAAGGTTTTCCCAATAATATGAATTAGTGTAACTACTCAGGTATTTAGGCTGAAGGCTAAAGACTGAAGGCTATCACTCATAATTACCTGAAGTTTTGTATGCTCACGCATGGTTGCCCCCTAAAAGCCTTCGGCCTTCAGCCTATCAACCTAAGTAGTTACGAATTAGTATTGTATGAAAAACTGAAAAATTGTTTGTTTGGGAGGGGATCGGTTGAAGAATATCAATAACTGTAGGTTTCTTGAGCCCAAAAACGCCAGCTCGCAATATCTGATCCTTTCGGCTGCCGTTGTGATCGCGGCTCTCATGGGCTTTTCCTGATTCCCGTGGCTTCGCTCAGGCAGGCCTGCCGAAGGACAAACTGACTTTCCCCAACCTGGTGACACGGCACCACGTCCGTCCTGAACCTCCCGAAGGATTACCGGGCAAGTTGCCATGGCACTTGTTTTTGGGTTGAAAGTTGCGTGGGAAACCTGTGGCCGTGTATAAAGATTAAGAAGGTTAAGGCTAATCTTTTTCTTTGATTTGGAAAGATTTTTTCGCATTTGGCAAAGTGCAATAGTCGAAAATGACCGGGAAAAATTTTAAGGACCACTCAACATAATTTAAAGGTGACGCCTGTGAAAGTGTCTCTGTTATTTCCACCAAGTTGGCATCCCTCCCAACCGTATTTAAGCCTTCCCTGTTTGACTGCTTTCCTTGATCAAGCCGGGATGAAGGATAATAGTCAACGTGATTTAAACATTGAAATGCTCGATACCATTCTTTCCCGAACGTATGGGTTGGATGTGTATGAACGTTTAGTGGAAAAACTGAAGCAACTCGAACAGTCACGAGACGGTGAATTCGGGCATGGGAGCGATGAGCATTATGGGAGAATTGTTGAAGCCCTAGACCGCTTTCCCCATTTGATCGATGCCATTGAACCCGCCAAAGCTTCTCTCAGAAGTGAAGAATTTTACGATATTGATCGATATCGTGAATGTCTCTTTCTGATTGATCGTTGGTTGGAGGTGGTGTCAGCAATTTACTTCCCGACCAGATTGACCGTGGTCGACAACCAACTCAGCTACTCCATTTATTCCTCCAGAGATATTTTAAAAGCGGTAAAGGACGAAGAACAGAATCCATATATCGAACTCTATCGACAATATTTTTTGCAGTCTATTCTCGAGGAGCAACCTGACCTTATTGGTATTTCCATTACCGCCACTTCCCAAATCATTCCAGGTCTCACCCTGAGCCGGCTCATTAAGGAAGCAAATCCTGATATTCATATAACCATCGGGGGCAGCATTTTTACCCGTCTTGTAGACAATTTACGCAAATGTGAACGGTTGTTTCAGCTCATGGATGACTTCATTGTCTTTGAAGGGGAAACCGCACTTCTTGAACTCGTGAATCAATTAGATGGACACAAGAATTTTGCCAAAGTGCCTAATTTGATTTATCGACAAGATGGAAAAGTTATGGTCAATCAACCATTTTATTCTGAAAATTTATCCCAGCATCCTGCCCCTAATTACGATGGATTTCCTCTGGATTGCTATCTTGCGCCCAAAACGGTCCTGCCGGTTCAATTTTCTCGAGGCTGTTATTACAAAGATTGCGCGTTCTGTGCGCTGACGCTTGATCATCAAAATTTTCGGCAAAAAGATCCGGCGAAAGTCGTTGATGAATTACAATACCTTTCAAAAAAATATGATACGCCATTTTTCTTTTTTACGGACGAATGCCTAGCCTTATCCCCTGCTCGTCGGCTGTGTAAAGAAATCATCAATCGTGAGTTTGATATCCAATGGACAGCGGAATTTCGATTTGAGAAAAATCTTTCACACGATTTACTCACCCAATTGCGAGACGCTGGGTGTCATAAGATCGTCTTTGGGTTAGAAACCTATAACAAGCGCATGATGGACTTTATGCAGAAGGGCATAAAACGGGAGAGCGTAGACCGGATTTGTTCCGATTGTGTTGATCTGGGCATCGCCGTGCATTGTTATGTCATCGTCGGTTTCCCAACTGAAACCGAGGAAGAAGCGTTGGAGACCATGAATTTTATTGTGGATACGACCAAGTTGAATTCCTCCTATGGCTTTTCTTGTCAGCCCTGTTTGTTCGACCTCGAAAAGGAAGCCCCAATTATGAGCGACCCCGGAGGCTATGGGGTTCAGCGAATCATGCGTCCTGCTTCAGAAGATTTAAGTCTTGGGTTTTTCTATGAAGTGAAAGAAGGAATGACTCCTGAAGAGGCAGAAAAGTTGTACCAATATATCTATGGAAAAATTAGTGAAGTGGTGGTTGAGTTGCCGTTTAATTATTCGATGGCCGATGGGCTTCTCTATATTGCGCGCCATAAAAAGCAACATGCTGCGGAGTTTTCCACTGTTTCATAATGCTGCGTGTGAATGGAAGGATGGGATACCCCGTTAGAGTGTTAAACCGAAAGAGAGTGTGATCGTTTCATGGATGTCATGGGAGTGGCGACATCAGCAAAAGATTCTGGTCGGTCGGGAAATCCGAGTTTGCTCTTTGAGTATGCCTTAAAGTTTCTTCTGATCTCCGCATTTTTAGAGTTAGTGCTCTACCGGTTAGCGTCACGGATGGGTATGCATATGGCTAAGCTGGCTGAAAAGTCTGAAGCCATTCGCCTGACGTTTAAAACCCTCTCTTCCCTAGGTTTCGTCCTGCTCAATGTCACCTCAATTTTGCTCTTTTTAGTGTTATTTATTTTGCTGATTGAAAAGTTCAAACCATCGATTTGGACTGGGAGCTTTGATCGCCTGTTAGTGCCATCGGTGTCCCTCCTCATTGTCATCACCATCGTCTTTTTGGTGTTTCCCCCAGCCATGTTGGGATCTGTTATTTATAACATCGTCTCGTTGGCGATTTTTTTAATCCTCATGGCCGAATTTTTTGTGTCCCATCGTTTGTGGAGCCAACGCATTACGGTTGGGTGCTTTGTACTTGGGATTTTTGGGTGGATCTATTATCAAACGGTCACGACTTCGTATGGACTCCTTGGAATACTCGATGCCCCACCGCTCGTCCATGAAATCAGTCGAGGAGGGGAAGCGTTTTTGGTGTTGGCCAGTATTCTCGTCTTCTGGTCATATGGGAGTACCTCACTCTTTACGAAGAATAAAACCCAACGGAAGTGGGCCCTGACTCTTCTCGCCAGTGGAGGCATCACCTTTTTTACGATGCTGTATATTGACTTTTTCTTGTCGCTGTATAACCCGGCACTTGCCGAGGATGCGAGAAAAGCAGGAGAGGGACTTGGTTGGATATTCCAAATGGGAATGGGCTACACCTTTTATTTGCCATTTGCGTTATATCTAGCGGGCTTTATCTGTTGGGCCTACACCGTGATAAAATTAGTGCTGATTGGACGGCTGGCAGGGTATGGTCTTGGGTTAATGTTTATGGCTGGGTATGCTCTTCAATTATCACATTTAACAATGATGGTGGTCGTGGGGCTGATCCTCATGACGATTGATAAGCGTGGAACGTTAGGGAAGTTGAGAAACAAAATCGGAGAACCTGTGGTGTATTCCCCGGTTACCCCTGTGTTGGGCGGAATACGTTGAGAGGACGCGTGGAAACAATGGAACAACAACAAGATGTCGCAACCGAAACGGAAAGCACTGTGTCAGAAAGTCCTCCCGCACAAGAGGAACAACTGACACCAGATCAGGAAATCACAGAGCTGGAGAAGCTGTTAAGTGAAGAGCCGGATGACTTTCAGGCTCGATGTCGGCTCGGAGAATTATATTTTGGCAAAGGTCGGATGGATGAAGCGCTGACCGAGGTCAAAAAAGCCATTGAAATGGCCGAGGGATTGAGGGTCGAAATGGATCGGTCACTCGCCATGTATTACTCCAACCTTGGTACCATTTACGGGACGAAGGGCATGATGGATGATGCACGTCCTCAGTTTGAACGAGCCTTAGAGTTGAATAAATATGATGTGTTGTCGTTGTTCAATTTGGGAAGACTGCAAAGTGAGAAAAAAGAGTATATGCAGGCCAAGGATTACTTTGAGCGATTAATTGAAATTACTCCAGAGGATCCGATTACCTGGTATAATCTGGCAGGGGTGTATGAACAAATAGATAATCCGCAGGTCTCCGACTTTAATACGCTGGATATGGCTGTCCAAGCCTACATGAAGGTGTTGGAATTCGATCCCGCGCATTTAGAGTCCAGTTTCAAATTAATGGACATTTCCTTTACGCTGAAAAAGAGCGATATGGCTGTGAAGGTTATGGAAGACGCTGTGAATCATAGCCCGGACGAACCCTTAGCGTATTACAATCTCATCAATACATATGAAAAGTGTAAAATGTTTGACCAGGCGGAGGAGGCTCGTCAGCGATTGAAGCAGCGGTTTGCGAAACGGTCAAAAGAGAAAAGTCCGAGTTAATTTTTAGCCTCAAAAGGAGACGTCTATCATGTTTGGGAGTTTAGGAATTACAGAACTGGTGTTGATTCTGGTTATTGTCCTGATCATATTTGGAGCAGGCAAGTTGCCCCAATTGGGTGAGGGCGTGGGAAAAGCGATCAGAGGTTTTAAGAAATCGGTTCATGAAGCCAATGAGATTGAAGCGGAAGCCCAGGCGCTTGCTGAGGAAAAAAATCAGGCTCAACCAGCCATGGCGACACAGCAGCCGGCACCGGACCCGAGTCAGATTTCTTTACAAGTGGCCCCCGCACCACAGTCGGATCAGATGGCCTCGGTTCCCCCAGCGCAAGTGGCTCAGCCTGAACCGGTCCAAACCTCCAAGGTGTAAAGCACTCATATCGGTTAGCGGTATGAGCGTGGCGTACTATCAAAGTTGGTAGGAGGTGCGCAAAGGTTTTCGGTCCAAACCAATGTTCTGTTCTGGCTTTGTCACAATTTCGACGAAGGAGAGAGGCATGGCGGGCGCAATTCCGGCCTACGGGATAGTAGGGCAGACCTTTGAACAATCTCTCAAGAGGAGCATGAAATGGAATCCAGTGTAGAATCAGTCGAATCAACCCTTGGAAAAATTGAAACGTTTGCCGGAAATGGGAAATCTCGAAGCACCGGGGATGGCAAGCGAGCCGTCAAAGCGGGGATCCCTCTGCCGAATCATATTTGTTTGGATAAAGAGGCACGCTGGATGTATATCGCGGAAAACGGATCGGATCGCGTCCGCCGTGTGGATTTTGAAACCGGTCGGATTCACAACTATGCCGGCATTGGCGAAACCTTGTACTGCGGCGACTATGGACCGTGTGGTGAAGCCGGTCTCTACCTTCCTCTGAGTATCGCGGTGGACTCACACAATGACCTGTTTATCTGTGATTCAGGAAGCAATCGTATTCGGAAAGTGGATCACAAGACGGATATCATCACGACGGTAGTCGGCGCAGGTCCCTCAGGGTTTAACGGTGATGGGCCAGCCTTAGAGGTGAATTTGACCTATCCCGGATTCATTGCCTTCGATCGGGATGACAATTTGTACATTGCCGATACGCAAGCCCACCGAATTCGCAAGTACGACCCCAAAACAGAGATGGTGACTACAGTAGCGGGTACCTGGACCGGGGTAGACGAAGACTGGATTAGCCCATTGACTGCTCAGAATCTCGTGGTGTTATCTGGAGATGCCATCGGGATTGATTTTAGTGATGATCAAGGGTGGCTTCGGCCCCAATGTTCAGACAATTTGGACTTGACCCCCTATCTTGATGATGGACGCCCTGCCCTGGAAGCGAAACTTTGGGACATCGTGGCGATTGATGTCGATGATCAGGGTGACCTTTATCTCACGGATAAGGCCAGCAATCGGATTCGAAAAGTGAATATGAAGACCGGAATAATCTCCACGATTGCGGGTGTATGCCGATTTGGCTATGACGGAGACGACAAACTTGGGGTGATGGCGATGTTGAACGTTCCTGAATCGGCCATCGTGGATCATGATGGAAATGTCTATATCGCCGATTCCATGAATCATCGTGTTCGCAAAGTTGACCCCACTACCGGTATCATCACCACAATTGCTGGCAATGGAGAAAGTGGCTATGATGACAAAAATATGGGTGGGTGTGGAGCTGCGCGATTTGTTGCCAAAGAAGAAACAGGTCTATTGAAACATGGGGATGGGAGCATGGCCATTGATGCGGTCGTGTATGCCCCGTCCGGGTTAGCCCTTGACCCACAAGGCTATCTGTATATCTGTGAACGGAATGAAAATAAGATTCGTCGAGTCAAACTCTGGTAAGATATCGTCATCAGTCTTCTAACATCCCTACTACTTCATCGGTCGCGTTCAGAAATGGGGCGTTCCCTCCTAATGCCCTTGCCGGAAAGGTATGGCGTGAAGTCACGACGAAATTGGACACGTTCTCTGATTGCGACGGGGCTGGGAATTGTATGCACCGCCATAGTGTTAGGCTGGTTTGATATCCCGGTCGTTAGTAGCCAAGGCATTTTCATCCGTTCCCATTTCCGTGAAGGAGTTATTCCTTCCTATCCCTCCGATCAGGCCTGGGAAACACTGGCCCCAATTCCGATTCCGCTCAGTGGACAAATTATCACGCGGCCTGTCTGGCCTGCGCCAAGCGCCAAAGTGGTTTCCGTCCGATCCATTCATAATGGAAAAGACATTTCGTTTTTAATCGAATGGCAAGATGCGACAAAAAATGAACGATTGACACCCGGAGTATTTCGTGATGGTGCCGCTGTGGCGCTTCCGTTAGGTGATGCCCCCGCCTTTTTCTGTATGGGCCAGCTTGATCATTACGTCAATATTTGGCATTGGAAGGCCGATTGGCAAAGTGACGTGGATCGTCGAGCTGCACGGGCCAAGGAAAAGAAACGAAGGAAACGAGGTATTCGACGGTTTGAAGTGATTCCCCGACGGCCATCTTCGGTCGAAGATCTGATCGGGGGAGGGTTTAGTACTCTCACGAGTAAGGCGCGTCAAGGGAAAATTAAAGGACAGGCTGAATGGAAAAACGGGTTTTGGCGAGTGGTCATGAAGCGGCCGTTGACCAAACCAGGCGGCGGGGACGAAAACGAAGCCACACTCATCCCTGGTCGAATGCAAGCCGTAGGATTTGCCGTGTGGAATGGTGAAAATAATGAACGCAATGGCCAAAAGGCGGTGGCCTCTTGGCTGCAATTACTGGTCGATCCCGTGGGTGGCCCCATTACCTCACAGAAATCATGATAGAATGAAGGAAACAGATCGCTCAACTACTGAATCTCAATTACAAAAATGAACTCATGAAAACGCCTTTTCTAACACCATCTACCCAACAGTGTACCGGTTTCCACCAACTGCCTTCGTTCGTCCTGTGTGTGTTGATGCTCGGGTTTCTGGCCTTTCCCCATCAGTCATTCGGAGCCACAGGGGAGATGACGGAAGAGCGGGCGTTTGAGTTAGCCGAAGAGTTTGGTGTGGATGTCGGCGAGGTGGATGAAGAGATCAAGGAGTTTTTAGGGCTGGCAACGGTTGAAGGTGTGGTGGTCTTTGCGGTGATCGGCAGCACACCGGCCGACCTTGCGGGGATTAGGACCAAAGCCATTATCAAAGAAATCGATGGGAAAGAAATCAGGAATTTATTGGACTTAGGACGAGCGCTAGAACAAGCCATGCCAACCCAAAATTTCTCTGTTGCCACCTATGAACCCGCTGGAGTTGATGATCAGGGAATTGGTGGTGGATTGAACTTCCACATGGTTCGTGTTCTAAAGGATTAACGGGGGCATGCCATCTTTTCGAAAATCGGAAAGTCGTAGAACGCGAGATGGTGTGCTGGTAAAGGGAGTCCTGGCTATTTTGTTGGGAGTCTTGTTGTTCTCCCTTCCATCTGTGAGAGCGCAGGATAATGCCAAAGCCCCTGATAGCCACACATGGATTGAAGAAATTGAAGAAGTTTTTCTCCCGTCAGAGCATTGCAAACAATGTCATGATCGCCACTACGAGGAATGGAAGGGGATGCGCGAGCAAACCCCTGACCTCAAAACGTTTGGTCGCGTGGATGGAGCATTGTTGCATGGGACCGCACTCACCTCTCCTGTGTTTAAAACCGTCCTTGGTCTGTGGCTCCAAACCAATCCGACTGTCGAAGAACAAACACGGTGTTTAGCGTGTCATGTTCCCGCAGTAACGGTGTTTCCTCAATATACTAAAAACATCATTGCTCAAGTTCTGTCGGAACAGCCCAAGAAACGAGGAAGACGAGCTGCGAAAAAACCTCGTGTCGAGGGGATTAGTTGTTCCTCCTGTCATCTGATTGATTCGGTCAAAGAGAATCCTACCGACTTCCCGGCCTTTAAGATCAATGTCGGAAAAACCTTGTTTGGTCCCTATACAGATGCCGAAGACAACCTCGTACATCCTTCGAAATATGCTGACGTGTATAAGGGCGCTCAATTTTGTGCCTCCTGCCATTTTAGTAAAGTCAAAGATGTGACCAAGGCCGAATTGCCAGGACAAATTTTGAAAGGGACGATTTGTCAGGATTGCCATATGGAACAATCTACGGGCAGTTCCACCTCAAAGCGTGGCTCTTTGACACGGCCCATTGGGCGACATTGGTTTCAAGGGATTGTGATTCCGGGGATCATGCTCAGCAATCGGAATTTGCAAGCGGAATGGTTTCCTCGGGTTGACATTGAGATACAAAAAAACAGTGGACGTGTCGAGGGAAAAGTGCTTGTGCGAAATGGAAGCCTGCCGCACATGTTTCCAGGCGGAGACCCTGTTCTGAAACAATTTTTTGTGACGGTCACCGTTAAGAATGCAGAAGGGCATGTGTTGGGGACGACACAAGAACGTTTTGGATTGTCCTTTGACAAGTTACTTCGAGGTCCCATCCCAAATCCTCTGGTCAGCGGCGGGACTACTCGCCGGGTTCCATTTTCCATTCTGGTAAAACAGGGTGAGACGCCCAGCTATGTCGAAGCGGTTCTCAGTTATGCGCTCATCCCTGAGCCTGGACAGGATTTGCTTGATCAATATCTGGCGACATTGGAAACTGAACGGGAAAAGGAACAAGCCAAACAGATTATTTCGGATTATTCCTCACAGCGACTCTTAACATTTCGAACAAAGTATTTATAAGGACCTGCGAGAAAATAACTTGGA
>JADFRB010000044.1 GCA_022561525.1 Nitrospinota bacterium | reverse complement strand
AGAACGACCCTTTACGGCCCTGCTGCTTGGGTTGACGATGGATCGAGACGCGCTCTATCGACGCATCGAAGAACGAGTCCACGTGGAAATCGAAAAAGGGTTAGTGGAAGAAACGCGTCGGCTTCTGTCTCAAGGATATGCGCGAAGTCTGACGTCAATGAAAAGTTTGGGCTATCGACAAATGGCGGGTTTTCTGGAAGGCGAATATGACTTTGATGAAGCCGTGCGTCGGCTCAAGCGGGATACGCGTCATTTTGCCAAACGACAAATGACGTGGTTCCGGAAAGAACCTCAGATCGAATGGATCACGGTGTTGCCCGATGAATCTTTGTCCAGCATCATGACTCGAACTATGGGACAAGTGAGCCAGTTTTTGAATCAGATACAAACAGGAGCCATCGAGACAAAATCGTGTTCAAGCCTGACAGCGAAATAGGAAGATAAGACGGGCATGGCGGTAAAACCTCGAGCGGATATTGCCATAATTGGCGGCAGTGGTCTGTATGAAATGGAAGGATTGACTCGCATTCGTGAAGTGCGGGTAGCCACGCCTTTTGGGAAGCCGTCAGATGCTATCGTGATCGGAACACTTGCCGGACAACGAGTCGGGTTTTTATCGCGGCATGGTCGAGGGCATCGGATCAGCCCCTCGATGATTAACTATCGCGCCAATATCTATGCCCTCAAATCTCTTGGGGTTTCCAGGATCATTTCCGTCAGTGCCGTTGGGAGCATGAAGGAACATATCGAGCCGAGGCATTTCGTCTTGCCGGATCAGTTTATTGACCGGACGAGTCAACGAATGGGAACGTTTTTTGATCGAGGCCTGGTCGCGCATGTGGCCTTTGCCGAGCCGATCTGCAGTGATCTCTCAGGGATTGTTGGTCGCGCGGCCAAACAGGTGGGGGTGACCACCCATGTTGGAGGCACCTATGTGTGCATCGAAGGGCCTCAATTTTCCACCAAGGCAGAGTCCATGCTGTATCGGCAATGGGGTGTGGACGTGATCGGTATGACCAATATTCCTGAGGCGAAGCTCGCGCGCGAGGCGGAAATGTGTTACGCCACGCTGGCGTTAGTGACGGATTACGATTGCTGGCATGAGACCGAGGAATCGGTGACGGTTGAAGCTATTTTGAACATCATGCATGACAATGTGGCGCAGGCCAAACACGTGATCGTACAAGCGCTGGAGTATATGGCTGGGTCACGGACCTGTGGATGTGGAACCGCATTGCAACAGGCTATCGTGACGTCGCCAACCGCGATTTCTGCTTTGGCCAAACGGCGCTATCAGTTATTTCTGCCGCCTAAAACTAAGAAGAAGCGTTGAATAACTCAAAAATTTCTTAATCTGGCGAAAGCCATTCAACATCTATAAGTACCAGCAGGACAAGGGGCTGTTCAAAAAGGTCCGTCCAGCAAGGCCGCAGGCCCGTTGGGGCGCGGAGCGTACTCTTGTACGTGAGCACAACAACGGGCCGAGAACGCCGCTGGGGGATCCTTCGAAAAGACTCAGGACATGCTTTTTCAACAGCCCCTCAGAAAAAATCACAAAGGAGTGGATGACATGGGGAAATTGTTAGTGGTAGGGTCCGTTGCCTTTGATACGGTCAAGACCCCGTTTGGTGAAGTGGAAGATGTCTTGGGAGGGTCGGCAACCTATTTTTCAATCGCGGCCAGTTTTTTTACAGGGGTGGATCTCATCGCTGTGGTTGGCGAGGACTTCCCCGAGAAGCACATTGAATTTTTAAAAAGCCGGGGAATCGATATCTCCGGACTCGAGCGCCGCAGCGGAAAAACCTTTCGTTGGAAAGGTGAATACACCTATCAACTTAATGAAGCGCAAACTCTCGACACGCAACTCAATGTCCTTGAAACATTTCGACCGAAAATTCCCGATCACTATCGAAATCCAGATTTGTTGTTTTTAGGCAATATCGATCCTGAATTGCAATTAGATGTATTGAATCAAGTGCAGCGTCCAAAACTCGTGGCCTGCGATACCATGAATTTTTGGATCGAAGGAAAGCGTGAGGCCTTGTGGAAGGTCCTGGAAAAAGTCGATGTGCTCGTGATCAATGATGGGGAGGCCCGAGAGTTAGGTCAGGATTCCAATCTGGTCAAAGTGGCCAAGGACGTGCTCGCACGCGGTCCCAATCATTTGATTATTAAACGCGGTGAATACGGTGTGCTCATGTTTAATGAAAAGCAAACCTTTGGCGCGCCCGCGTTTCCTTTGGAGATGGTAAAAGATCCAACCGGTGCCGGCGATACCTTTGCCGGAGGATTTATGGGGCATCTGGCGGCATCTGGTGATTTTTCCGATGCCGGCCTTCGGAAAGCCATCGTGTTTGGAACCGTCATGGCGTCCTTTAATGTGGAAGCCTTTAGTCTTGACCGTTTGCGCGACCTGGACTATAAGGAAGTAGAAACCCGCTTTCGAGAGTTTAAGCGTCTCACACATTTCGAGGACCTCTTATAAAGGACCCCAAGATTGGGGTCTTTCCCATTAGTAGCAGTGCTAGGAGCCAGTCCGAGATTAGCGATCGTTGCGAGGATGTGGCGGTTTGAGTCAGATATTTCGATTGTTTGAAGCGAATAGCGGGACTGTTCAACGAAAACGGGGAATGTTCAAAAAGGCTGTCCAGCAAGGCCGCAGGGCTTTTGGCGCGCGGAGCGTACACGGAGTACGTGAGCACGCCAAAAGCCCGAGAACGCGGCTGGCGGCCTTTTTCAACATTCCCCGAAAAGGATCGGAAGATCTGGCCAAGTCCAGCGAACTCGCAGTAGATCCCTCATCTCGGACGGGCTCACAGATTTTCAAGGAAGGTCATACGCGTACGTATGGAAAGTTTCTTTCGCATTCAGCGGCTCCCGCCTTATGTGTTTGGTCAAGTTCAAGCACTGAAAATGGAAGCGCGTCACAAGGGCGAGGACATCATTGATCTGGGGATGGGAAATCCTGATCAAGCGACCCCGCCACATATTGTCGAGAAATTGATTGAAGCCGCACGAAAGGGGAAAAATCATCGCTATTCCGCCTCTCGTGGAATCACCAAGTTACGCCATGCGATTTGTGATTGGTACGGTCGGCAGTACGATGTGGACTTAGATCCCGAAACCGAAACCATTGTCACGCTTGGCGTGAAAGAAGGTCTATCGCATTTGTTGTTGGCGATGGTGGGACCAGGTGATGTGGTGTTGACGCCAACCCCGACGTATCCGATTCACATGTATGGAGTCATTATTGCCGGCGGTGAGGTTCGTGGCGTGTCCCTTGGCCCCCAAGAGGATTTTTTCGAAAACCTCACACGTGCCTATCGACAGAGTCAACCACGTCCGCGCATTTTAATTATGAGTTTTCCGCATAATCCCACGACCAGTGTGGTGGATCTTGAGTTTTTCAAAAAGGTCGTGGACTTTGCTCGCGAGCATCATGTCTACGTGATTCATGATTTAGCCTACGCTGATATCGTGTTTGACGGGTATCGGGCTCCCAGTTTATTGCAGGTGCCGGAAGCCAAAGAAATTGGTGTTGAGTTTTATTCCTTGTCCAAGAGTTACAACATGCCCGGATGGCGAGTGGGTTTTTGCGTGGGCAATAAAGACATCATTGGCATCCTGACCAAAATCAAAAGCTACCTTGATTACGGCATGTTCCAACCCGTACAAATTGCGAGCATCATTGCGCTGAACGGCCCGCAGGATTGCGTGAAGTCCATCGTTGGCAGATACGAACGCCGACGGAATGTCTTGGTCTCGGGCCTGAATCGCGTGGGTTGGGCCGTGGATTATCCACGAGCCACCATGTTCGTGTGGGCACGAATCCCTCCGGCCTATGCGGGAATGGGCTCAATAGAATTTTCAAAGTTTTTACTCCGTGAAGGAAAAGTGGCCGTCTCTCCGGGCATTGGCTTCGGAGATGGCGGGGATGATTACGTGCGGTTTGCCCTCGTGGAAAATGAACATCGCATTCAACAAGCCGTTCGGGGAATCAAAGCGGCGCTCAAAATTCAAACACCGTCATGAAATCATGCATCGACATTGGCTTGGTCGGATTAGGAACCGTGGGGACGGGGACGGCCAAAATTTTGCTCGAAAACCGAGACCTGATTGCTCGTCGGGTTGGCGTTCCACTTGAACTCAAACGGATCGTGGATTTGGATGTGACCACGGATCGAGGCATTGCGCTTCCCGATGGCCTGCTCACTGCGGATCTCCCAGGCCTGCTCAATGATCCCACGATTGATATTGTCATTGAACTCATCGGCGGGTATGACACGGCGAAACGCATCATGCTCGATGCGATGGCCCAAGGTAAGCATGTCGTGACCGCGAACAAAGCGCTCCTTGCAGTTCATGGAGAAGATGTGTTTACCGCAGCGGCTCGCGCTGGTTTGGATGTTGGGTTTGAGGCGAGCGTGGGTGGCGGCATTCCCATCATCCATGCACTGACTGAAGGGTTGGCCGCTAATCGATTGACGTCCATCGTGGGTATTCTCAATGGTACCGCGAATTATATCCTCACGAAAATGCTCAGGGAACAGCAGGAATTCGAAGACGCTCTGGCTCAAGCGCAAGCTGCGGGATATGCAGAGGCAGATCCCACGTTCGATATTCAAGGCATTGATTCTCTCCACAAATTAGCCATCATGGTGAATTTGGCTTATGGGACACCCGTGAATGTGAAGGACGTGTTTACGGAGGGCATTCAGCATGTCACGGCGTTGGACATTCAGTATGCGTCAGAATTGGGAATGGTCGTGAAATTATTGGGGATTGCCAAGCTTCATGACGGAGAAGTGGAGGCGCGTGTTCATCCAGCTCTTATTGACAAAGATTCGCCATTGGCTCAAGTCCATGGTGTGTATAACGCGATTCATATCGTCGGGGACGCGGTTGGGGACGTCATGTTGTATGGACGGGGAGCTGGAGCCCTGCCGACAGGGAGTGCCGTGGTCAGTGATGTGATTAGTATCGCACGGAACATTCAACGGCAGGCCTGTGGGCGTGTGCCGCCGACATCGTTTCCGCTAGACCAGCGAGTTCCGATTCGAATTCGACCGATGGAAGAATTGACCACGCGATATTATTTACGCTGCATGGTTCTGGATCGTCCTGGTGTGCTTTCGCAAATTGCGGGTGTGTTGGGCAATCATGGCATCAGCATTATGTCGGTGCTCCAGCAGGGTCGTCATGAAGCTCAAGCTGTTCCCTTAGTCATTATGACGCATCGGGCCTCTGAGCGATCCGTTCAGACTGCGCTAAAGGAGATCAATAAGATGTCCTCCGTCGTGTCTCAACCCACCACACTCATTCGCGTTGAAGATGAAGAACGATGAGGTGGTGTGACCATATGAACCGGAGTCGAGTGCTGGTCCTGATGAAGACATTTCAATTCTTTCTCAGTCATGGAGTGTGGCGATGATCCCGTGGCGCGGCGTCATTGAAGAATTTCGTAAATTTCTTCCTGTGTCGGAGCACACGCCTATCATCAGTTTGTGCGAAGGTAATACGCCCTTGATTCGAGCGGATCGTTTGGCCAAGAAGGTATGTCCACAGGTGGAGTTGTATTTGAAGATCGAGGGTGCGAATCCAACCGGATCATTTAAAGATCGTGGAATGACTCTTGCCGTTTCCAAGGCCATGGAAAAACAGGTGCGGGCGATCATGTGCGCCTCGACAGGGAATACGTCTGCCTCTGCCGCAGCGTACGGAGGCAAAGCCGGGTTGCCGGTTTATGTACTCGTTCCTGCGGGAAAAATTGCTCTCGGGAAGTTAGCCCAGGCCATGGTGCATGGGGCAATCGTGTTTCAAATTGAAGGAAATTTCGACCAAGCGTTGACGATTGTTCGTGAACTCTGTGCCGACGATGAGTTCGAACTCGTGAACTCCCTGAATCCATTTCGATTGGAAGGCCAAAAGACTGCGGCCATGGAAGTGTGCCATCAACTTGGGAGAGCCCCGACGTTTCATTTTCTCCCGGTCGGCAATGCCGGAAATATCTCCGCCTATTGGAAAGGATATCGTGAATACCACAGGGCTGGACAAATTCATCAGCTGCCCAAGATGATGGGTTTTCAGTCTGAAGGCGCCGCCCCTATCGTTCGCGGTCATGTGATTGAAGATCCACAAACGGTGGCCACGGCGATTCGGATAGGAAATCCGGCGAGTTGGAAGCTTGCCCTCCAAGCGGTGGATGAATCTTCAGGAAAGATTGATATTGTCACCGATGAGGACATTTTGACTGCCTATCGCATTCTGGCAAAGGAAGAAGGGGTGTTTTGTGAACCTGCTTCAGCTGCTTCCGTGGCTGGGGTTACCAAGTATAGCCAAGCCGGGCTGTTGCCTGAAGGCACTACTGTGGTGTGTACATTAACCGGACATGGATTAAAGGATCCGGATATTGCCGTCGAAACCTCGCCCCGCCCCCGTACGGTCAAAGCAACACGGGAAGACGTGTTAGCATTGTTACGAGCCTAAAGGATCCAACCTTCGTTAACGATTCCGTTCCCCATAGCCCAACATCTGAGAACCCAACATGAAAACGATCATTCTTCAAGGCGATGGCATCGCCGATCTTCCCACCTCCGAGCTTGGTGATCGAACTCCATTGCAAGTTGCGTCCACCCCCTCACTTGATTTCTTGGCTTCACACGGTGAATTTGGGTCGCTGACGTTGCCGGGCACAGCACGGCCGCTCACCGGAGATGTGACGCACTTGGCCCTGTTGGGCTATGATCCGAAAAAGTATTATTCCGGTCCCGGTCCCTTGGCCGGTGCTGGTCTCGAAGTCGTGTTGGGCCAACAGGATGTCGCGTTTATCTGTAATATTGTCACCCTGGGAACGGCCCCTGGCCATGTGGAGGGGAATAAACTAGATGCCCACGTCGTGTTGGAAGATGACACAGCGGAAGACATTAGTACGGAGGATGCGCGTGAACTGATTGATATGGACAATGAGCAACTTGGCTCGGAATCCATCCAATTTTATGCGGGCACAGGGTGCCGGCATTTGATGGTGTGGGTGGGGGGAGTCTCGCGGATGACCTGTCATGATCCGCATTTTGCCGTTGGTCAAGGCGTCAGCACGTTCCTCCCTCAAGGGGAGCAGGCTAATGTGCTCAAGGAATTAATGGAAGCGTCGCGGGTCATTCTGCGGAACCACCCCGTGAATCAGGAACGGGTTAAATTGGGTCTCAAACCAGGAAATGGTTTGTGGTTGTGGGGGCCGGGTAAGCCCATTGAATTGCCCTCATTCAAAGATCGATTTGGGATCTTAGGCGTGACGCTGTCGAATTCCGATTTACATCTTGGCATCAGCCGTTGTGCGGGAATGAAAGGCCTCAATGTGGATACGGAAGGCGATTCCTCCCGCAGTGTCTTTGAAGCGTATGCTGACGTCGCGGTGAAGCTGATCGATCAAGTTCCATTGGTCTACATTCATGTTCAAGAACAACCGGACATCAGGGAAGGATATCCTAGGGAAAAGGTCACTCGGTTGGAGCAGTTCGATCAGGAATTAGTGGGACCACTGATGAAGCATGCGCAGCAAGCTGGAGATTGTCGAGTTTTGGTAGTCTGTAATCGGTGGGGAGGCGGTCGTGACGAACAGGCTGGAACACCCTCGACCCCCTTTGTGTTGTATGAGAGTGGTACATCTCAAGAGAACAATACCCAGAGGCAATTCAATGAAGTGGAGGCTCAGAAATCGCCTGTTGGGACGAAAGATGCCACACGATTCATGAATGGGTTCTTTGCAAAGCCTCCACGATAATGGCGCTATTTGTCCAAAAATTTGGTGGGACCTCAGTTGGTGATCTCGAACGTATTCAGCGGGTCGCCGAACGGATTGAAGAAACCATACGAGCCGGTCATCAAGTCGTGGTTGTGCTTTCCGCGATGAGTGGAGAAACCGACCGATTGATGCGACTGGCTCACGAAGTCACCTCGCATCCAGATGATCGGGAACTGGACGTCTTGCTCTCTTCTGGAGAGAGGGTCACGATTGCCCTCTTGGCCATGGCGCTTCGTGGGCGAGGGATCAATGCGCGTTCTTTTACCGGGCGTCAGGTGGGGATCGTCACGAACAGTTCTCATACCCGTGCCCGTATCGCAAAAGTCATGGCGTCTCCGGTTCGCCAAGCTCTAGCGGAAGGCGTGGTCCCAGTCGTCGCAGGGTTTCAGGGAGTGAATGAGCGTTCCGAGGTTACCACCTTAGGTCGCGGAGGATCTGACCTTACAGCGGTTGCCCTGGCGGCCTCGTTGAAAGCCGATCGATGTATGATTTTTACGGATGTGGCTGGCGTCTATACGGCTGACCCTAAGGTTGTGCCGTCAGCCAGAAAAATTCACAAGTTATCGTATGAAGAGATGCTGGAGTTAGCCAGTCTGGGGGCCAATGTTCTTCAATCCCGATCAGTTGAATTTGCGGCGAAATACGGTGTTCCGGTAGAAGTAAAATCAAGCTTCCAGGAGGGGGATGGTACACTTGTGACACATGAAGATGCAGATATGGAACGGGCCGTTGTTTCAGGCGTGGCCGGTGATCGCAACCAAGCCAAAATCACTATTGTTGGAGTGCCTGACCGGCCTGGGATTGCCGCGGATCTCTTTAGCGCCGTGGCAGGTGCATCAATTTCCGTGGATATGATTATTCAAAACGTGAGTCAGGGGTCCTTAGCCGATATTTCGTTTACCGTGCCTCGTACGGATTTACCTCGGGCGTTGCCGATGATGGAGAAGGCCAAAACCGAACTTGGTGCGCAGACCATTGAAGTCAAGGATGAAATCGCCAAAGTATCGATTGTCGGTGTGGGGATGCGATCGCATTCGGGCGTGGCCTCTCGTATGTTTCAGGCTCTCTCCAGAGAAGGGATCAATATCCTGATGATTAGCACCTCCGAAATAAAAATTTCCTGTGTGCTGGATGAACGAGATCTTGATTCTGCAATTAATGCCTTGCATCAAGAGTTTGCTCTAAACGAGCCGGTCCAAGATTAGTGGCTGTGACAATATAACTTTGACAAAATCGCGCCCAGATTTGGGTCGGATTTGGACGGAACGATTGAGAAAAATCCGAGGCATAGCAAGGCTATGTTGAGGGGTTTTCGATTGAGGCCCGTTCAAAGATGGCCCGAAGATGGGATGCGAGATGTCAAAGTTATTTTGTCACAGGCACTTAGA
>JADFRB010000043.1 GCA_022561525.1 Nitrospinota bacterium | reverse complement strand
CAATAATTCCTGGAAAAAAAATCTTGGATTTCAATGTTTTTGTTTTAGAAAAAGATGGAAAAATTCTTAATTTTGTAGAAACCCTTATGAACAACGTGACTGGACAGCCCATGACTTCAGATTTGGTGGATACGTTTGATCGACCCTTGCGAAGTTTGCGGTTGTCGGTGACGGATCGGTGTAATCTCCGTTGCCAATATTGCATGCCGGAAGAAGAATATGCCTGGTTGCCGCGCAATACGCTCCTGACCTATGAAGAGATGAATGTCCTCGTGAGCATCTTTACCGAATTTGGAATTGATCGGGTTCGGTTAACCGGTGGAGAACCGTTACTCCGTCGTGACCTTTCAATCTTGATTCGGATGATTCGCCAGCATGCCGGTATTCAGGACATCGCTCTGACCACGAATGGCATTCTTTTGGAGGAACAGGCGCAGGAGTTGTTCGATGCCGGATTGCATCGGGTGACGGTCAGTCTCGATACCCTGAAGCCTGACCGGTTCAAAGCCTTAACACGACGTGAGACGTTTGACCGTGTGCTTGCGGGAATTCAAAGTGTCGAAAAGGTCGGGTTCACCGGTCTCAAGATTGACACGGTGGCGATTAAAGGTTTTAACGACGATGAGCTCGCCGATCTTATCGAATATGGAAAATCCGTCAATGCTGAGGTGCGCTTTATTGAATATATGGATGTGGGCGGGGCCAATGATTGGACGATGGAGAAAGTGTTTTCCCGTGCTGAAATCCTCTTGTTGCTGAGAAAAACCTATGGGCCAATTGAGCCCGTAAAGAGGAACAGCTCTGCGCCGGCTCAACAATTTCTTTTGCCGGATGGGACGACCTTTGGCATTATCCCTTCGACCACGACACCGTTTTGTGCCACCTGTGATCGAAGTCGTCTTACCGCCGATGGTTTCTGGTATCTGTGTCTGTATGCCAAACAGGGAATTGATTTACGCGAGCCGCTTCGAATGAAAGACCTCACAGAGGTCCGCAATCGGATTCGGTCGGGTTGGCAGACTCGAACGGATCGTGGAGCCGAAGAACGGAAACATCTGGAACAGTCTAGAATGCGTGGTCCTTTTATCGATATTGAAAAACTCCGCCAAGATCCCCACCTCGAAATGCATGCCCGTGGTGGATGATTGTTCCACCTGTTCGCCTTGTTCATTCCATGCACCACTTTCTTTGTCACGCCTTCCCCTGTCTGCTCCGTGACTCCTGATTTCTCCAACTTTGTGATCTGAGATCGTTCACCGATTTCTTGATGGAAGGTGGATGCTGTGTTACATTTCCTCTCTTGTGTGCTGAGTGTTGTTTGGGAGCCTGTCCAAGATTAGACTGATCTACCGAGGGGCACTGGATTGGGCCAGATCTTCCGATCCTTTTCGTTGAATAGTCCAACTATTCGCCTCACACGATCGAAACATCTGTCTCAAACCAGCATCTCCTCGCGACCATTGCTAATCTCGGACAGGCTCCTAGGAATTGCGCAAACACACAATGAACGGATTTTCTGGTTTTTACGTTCCATACACTCGAAATACGAAATACATCCAAAATTCACAAATCGAATGTTTCAAACGGATCATTCAGAGCAACGCGAGAGAATTCGTACGTTCGATCTTCAAGGTTGCCCTGACTGTCTCCCGGGGTTTTTGGTATTGTGAATGTGAATGTGTTTCGGATTTCGATATTCGAGTTTCGGATTTGTTTCACGTATTTCTGCGCAAAATCTTAGTGAAGATTCTTCAAAGGTGAGACGGAATGGGATGGTTTAAAAAGGCTCCGGCGAAAGATTCCGAAAAAGGGAAGTTGAATATTACCGAAGGCATGTGGGTGAAATGTCCATTTTGTCGTGGCATTGTGTATCGAAAGGAAGTGGATAGGAATCTGAAGCTGTGCCCAAAGTGCGAATATCATTTCCCCCTGTCGGTGACCGAACGGATTGAGATGCTTCTGGATCCAGAAAGTTTTCAAGAATGGGAGGCCGATTTATCCCCGGCCGATCCACTGACTTTTGTGGATACGCAACCCTATGTTGACCGATTGGTGGTGAATCAAGAGAAGACTGGCAGGAAGGATGGGATGGTCATTGGAGGAGGTTTGGTGCAGGGGAAACCTCTCGTGATTGCCATATTTGATTTTCGGTTCATGGGTGGGAGCATGGGATCGGTGGTGGGTGAGAAAATTTGGCGAGCCGTTGATCGTGCCTTGAAAATGAAGCACCCTTTTGTTCTGGTGGCAACTTCCGGGGGTGCTCGGATGCAAGAAGGCACGCTTTCCCTCATGCAAATGGCTAAGACCGCCGGGGCCGTAGCTCGTCTTCATGAGGCCAGGCTTCCTTTCCTGTCGCTGCTGGCCGATCCCACCTTTGGTGGCGTCACCGCGAGTATTGCCATGCTGGGGGATATCATCCTCGCTGAGCCAAAGGCCCTGATTGGTTTTGCAGGCCCTCGGGTGATTGAGCAGACGATCAAGCAACGATTACCAGAGGGATTCCAGCGTGCCGAATTCTTGTTGGAGCATGGTATGATCGATTCGATTGTCCCGCGGCCACGCCTTCGTGAGACCATTTATACTATTTTGACGCATCTGGTGGGCACACATTAGTTTTCCGCAAGTTGAAGAAGAGCCTGTCCGAAAATAGCGATCGTCAGATCCCTTCTGTCATTTCGACCCTTGGGAGAAATCTCTCTGTTAGGGTTGGAATGCCTTGGCAGGTGTGGCAGGAACGGGGAGATTTCTCTCAAAGGTCGAAATGACAAAAGGAGGGGACCTCAAGGTTGCAGGAGCCTGTCCGAGATTAGCGGTCGTCATCTGGGGCTGGTTACTACAGGGCACCTCTACAAACCAGGCATTTTGGTGAGGGCAAGGAAGCCGCGCGCGGAAAACCGGAGTGTATGGGCGAATACATGAGGATTTGAGCACGCGGCTGACGCCGCCATCACGGAAAAGGACGGTTTGTAGAGGTGCCCTAAAGCCAAAAGGCCAAACATGTCAGGGTCGTACGAAGCGTGCCTCACCTATCTCTACGGGCTTCAGAAACATGGCATCAAGCTTGGTCTGGATACGATTCGAATATTGTTGGCTCAATGCCAGCATCCCGAGCGGCAATTCACGGCTTTGCATATAGGCGGGACGAATGGAAAGGGGTCCGCTGCGGCCATGACCGCCGCCATTCTCAAGGCTGGGAATGTTCGGGTGGGGCTCTATACCTCTCCGCATTTGATCGATTTTCGGGAACGCATTCAAGTCCAAGGTGAACGGATTCCAGAGTCTCGAGTTGTGGACCTTGTCGAACGCTTTCGGAAGTGTTCTGACGTGGCCGGCTCTCCAACTTTTTTTGAAACCGCGACGGCCATGGCCTTCCAATACTTTGCCGAAGAGAAGGTGGAGGTGGCGGTCATTGAGGTGGGGATGGGGGGGCGATTTGATGCTACCAATGTGTGCCATCCCAGTGGTGTGTTGGTGACCAATGTCTCGTTGGATCATGAGTACTATTTAGGCCATACCCTTGAGTTAATCGCCTTTGAAAAAGCTGGAATCATCAAGCCTGGTGTTCCTGTGGTGATAGGGCCAATGCCAGCAGAAGCCCATACCGTGATTCGGCAAGGAGCCAATAAGTGTGGTGCTCCTCTCTGTCAATATGGATCGGAATTCACCATCGATGTTCACGAGGACGGCATGTTTGATTACCGAGGGCCCACTCACAATTTTTCAGACCTTCCCTGCGCCTTGAATGGTGCTCACCAACGTGTGAATGCGGCATGTGCATTGGCTCTTCTTGAGCAAAGCGTGATGCCTCGTCGAGCGATTTCAAAGGAGGCTATTGTTCAGGGGTTGAGTTCTGTTTCTTGGGAAGGCCGATTGGAGACCCTCATGAGCCATCCGCTCATGGTCTGCGATGGAGCGCATAATCCTGCTGCGGCAACGTGTTTGGCTCACCACTTGCGGATTATGATTCATGCTGTACCGGATCGGAAGTTGATTCTTATTGTTGCCCAGATGCGTGACAAAAATATCGAAGCCTTTCTGGCCGAACTCCTTCCGTTAGCCGATGTCATAATTTGTACGCAGATTGATCACTCACGATCAGCGACGGTTCAAGAGTTACAAGACCAACTCCCGACCGGTGCTCCAACGGTTCATGGTGTTCCCATCCCGTCTGATGCTCTCGCTTTGGCGACTCGACTCGCCGGCTCGCGTGATCTGATTTGCGTGACGGGATCGTTGTTTCTTGTTGGAGCCATCAAGAGTGTGTTGGCTGGATCAATCTATGCTCCTATTGTTGGATAATCAACAGAGGAAACCTCTTTGTTTTTTTTCACCTTAGGACCTGAGCGAAAATAACTTGGACAATATCGCGCCAAGATTTGGGTCAGATTTGGACGGAACGATTGAGAAAAACCCGAGGCATAACACAGCTATGTTGAGGGTTTTTCGATTGAGGCCCGTTCAAAGATGGCCCGAAGATTGGATGCGAGATGGTCCAAGTTATTTTCGCTCCGGTCCTTACTGCTGGCCCGGAAGGATTTTCCTTCTTTTGAGTATGATAGTAGGGGGAGGTTTCCCTTTTCAGGTATATGCCCAGTCTTCTTTTCCTGTCGCCGAACGTTCAGAAACAGCCTCCCGCCCCCCATTAGAGGTGACAGCAGAGCAAGTCAAATTTGATCAGGTGACGGAAGTCTTTCAGGCCATCGGATCAGTCGTCATCACCCAAGGCCCTCTTCGATTGACCGCCGACGAAGCTACCATTCACAAACTCTCTGGAGCCCTGACAGCTAAGGGAAAGGTGCATCTGAATGATCAACTTACCGAGGTGTGGGCCGAGGAGTTGGAGATTAATGTCTATACCAAAGCCGGTATTATGACGAATGGAAAAATCTTTCTAAAGGAAACCAATACCTGGATTCGGGGACGGTTATTGCAACGGTTCTCAGAAACACATTATCGAGTGAAAGATGGCACGTTTACCAATTGCGATGCTGCTGATGGACAAATTCCCGATTGGAGTTTTGCGTTTGCGGATGTGGATTTAGAGCAAGGGGATAGTATTTATGCCAGGAAGGTATGGTTTCAAGTCAGGAATCAACGCCTGTTACCCTTGCCGGTCCTCCGATATCCCATGCCTGGAGCACGCAAAACAGGGTTTCTCCTTCCAACGGCCGGGTTTGATAACGTCTTAGGGTTCCAATATCGACAGGGTTTTTTCTGGGCCATGTCTCCAAGTCAAGATATGTTGGTGACACCTCAGATACTCTCTGACCGGGGCTTTGGGGGAGATGTGGCCTATCGGTACATTCTCAACCGTCGTTCCAAGGGGAATTGGTTGATGAGATCTCTCTATGATACGGAAGTGGATCGAGCCCGGGCGCAAATCACGGGCGCGCATGTCCAACAGGTGAACAAGGATTTATGGTTTCAAGCAAAGGTGAATTACGCCACTGACCGGTCGCTGTTGCAAGACCTATCCAGCTCCGGAATATTTCGCGCCCTTCCGAGTCAGGAATCGGTTTTTAATGTGACCCAGCGCTTGCCAGGCGGAAGTGTCTATTTGAAGGCTCAATATTTACAGCCCTTGAACTCAGGCGGGCGTGGAACATTTCAACGCTTGCCGGAAATTGGTCATCGGTATACAAGCCCGGCTTTGGCCAGCGGGACTTTCATCGTGGACGTGAATTCCAATTTTGTCCACTTTTGGCGTGAACAGGGTTTTCAGGTCAGCCGCCTTGATTTGATGCCTGGTATTTCCACGCAAGGGCTGCATCTTGGACATATCGTAGGCCTTCGTCCGCAGATGAAATTACGCGAAGTTATCTATTCGCATGGCCGAACCTCAATTCAGAATGACACTCGTGATCGAGGCACGTTCTGGTTGGGATTTGAGGCGATGACCAGCCTGTCTCGTCGTATTTCCCTGGGCCAGGGTCGTCGGCTTCGTCATACCATCGAACCTCGTCTCTTTTACGAATTTGTGCCCAATACGACACAATCCGATTTAGTGCAAATTGACGCTGTGGACAATCTGCCCGAGAAAAATTTGGTAACCTATTCCTTGAGCACCCGTTTGAAAGATGAGCGTTCGGGAGGCAAGTCCACCACCTTATTAGATCTCTTTTTTGCCCAAAGTTATCACTTGGGCAAGACACCGGGCGAAGCCAGTATATTTTCAGATGTGTGGGGACGTGCTATCGTGGGCCTGCCAACGGATCAATTACCACCATTATTGAGTAAAGCCTCGGTCTCATTCGACGGGTATTTTGATCCGGGAGAGTCCGAGTTCAGTCAATTCAACACCGATCTCTTGTTGCAGGCCAGTCAAACAGCGTATATACAGGTTGGATATCGACATACTCGTGCCGGGACGGTGCCACGGCGAGGAGATATTTGGAATCCGCTCTCGTTTAACGAGGTCTTGGCTCCCCAATCGGAAATTAAATTTCTGACCATGGGAGGGGCGATTCGTACACCATTTGGATGGACCATCGGTACAAAGGTGTATCATGATTTTGCCAAAGGGCAAACTCCGGAATGGGATGTGGTGGGATTGTACCAGAATCCTTGCCGGTGTTGGTCCTTAGGGTTGTATTACATTCGCTTGGGGGGAGGAGATGGACTGCCGGAACGAAACCAGTTTAATTTTGTCTTGACCCTTCGAGGCCTCGGATCAACCCAAGGGAGTGGCACGACCCTTCTCCAATCGATTTTGGGTCCCTTGCTTGAGAATGAGTCGGGGGTGCCTTGGTCTTTGAATTAATACCAGACAAGAATGGATAAGGGACCGAGGGGTAAGTCGATCGGGTACCTGTGGGAATGTGGAAACGGAAATTGGCTGAAAAATGATAAGAGAGGCTAATTGGACGATAGGGTATTTTGTGCTTGCGATGTGCCGGTGAGTCCAGGGTAGTCCAACCCAATAGGAATGGCCGAGCAATGGGAGCTCCACCATTCAAGCATATCATTTAAAAATGGATCATCTGGGCCAGAAGCTATCAAGTGGCCGTACAAATAGCCTGTTTTACTATCAAACAGAATAAACAGAGGCAATGATGGTTTTTCAGGAGGCATGGAGACTCTCCTTGCATGTCGTCCGGAATAAGAGAGAAATGCTCATAGTGGTTATGATGAACAAGCGAACCGTCTATACTGTATATTGTTCGGTGATCCTTACGAATACTTGAGGGTGTAACTGCGAGTATGTGAATCAAACGGCAACAAGATTCAGCGAACGTGATGATGGTGAGCCCAACCGGGACTGTTAAGAATGGGACAATTGAATAATTGAAAAATTTCTCATGCGCTTCATCGTGTGACTCATCTTATGAACCGCCAAGAGCAATAGGGGATGTTGAAAATGGTGCGCTCAGCAAGGCCGCAGGCGCTTTGGCGCGCGGAGCGTACTCCTGTACGTGAGCACGACAAAGGGCCGAGAACGCCGCTGACGCCCATTTTCAACATCCCCTAAGCAAGGAGCGACTGATGGCTTCCAGGGAAGGAAGGGAACCTGACATGGTCAATTCACCTGCGCATATTCTGATCGTGGAAGACGAACGTGATGTGCGAGAGGCTCTGCTCGCGCAACTTCAGATCGAAGGGCATCAAATCGTTGAAGCCCGTTCGGGAAGTGACGCACTTGAATTGGTATCTCAGCAGTCCTTTGATGTGGTGTTGACCGATGTCCAAATGCCCGGGCTGAATGGGATTGAGCTGCTCAAACGGATTGCACCAATGCCTTCTGCACCAGCGACTATCGTGATGACGGGATATGGGTCTATATCCATGGCCTGTGAGGCTATGAAAGCTGGGGCCCATGACTTTTTGGAAAAACCGTTTAGTGGCGAAATCTTACTGGCTACCATTGCCAGTGCTCTTCGCATGAAGCGGTTGCGAGATGAAAACGTAGAATTGCGTCGGACCGTGCAAGGCCAATTTGGCTTCGGAAAATTGGTGAGTCAGAGCGAGGTCATGAAAGAAGTCTTTCGACTGATCGAATGTGTGGCTGATTCTGAGGGAACCGTTCTGCTTCTCGGAGAAAGCGGAACCGGGAAAGAACTGCTTGCGCAAACGATTCATTACAACAGTTCTCGGCGGAAAGGGCCATTGGTTCCGGTGAATTGTGGTGCGATCCCTGAATCGTTGCTCGAAAGCGAATTGTTTGGTCATGAAAAAGGCGCCTTTACCGGCGCAATAGCGACAAAAGTTGGGCGGTTCGAATTGGCGGAAGGGGGCACCATTTTTTTAGACGAAATTGGTGACCTCAGTCCGCCGCTTCAGGTGAAAATACTACGTGTTCTTCAGGAACGAACCTACGAACGGGTCGGTGGCGTGCGAACGTTAAAAACGGATGCCCGAGTCGTGGCGGCGACGAATCAGGACCTGGAAGAACTCGTGAGTACCAAGCGATTTCGTGAAGACCTTTTTTATCGTCTCAATGTTGTTCCGATTGTGGTGCCTCCGCTTCGGCAGCGGAGCGGGGATATTCCGTTGTTAGTCTATCACTTCATTGAGCAACTCAATGTACGGCGCAATGCCTCTTTGTCCGGTTGTTCAGAAGACGCCTTCAGGTTAATGTCAGATTATCAATGGCCAGGGAATGTTCGGGAGCTTGCGAATTTAATAGAACGGATTGCCATTTTGAAGCGAAAAGGTCAAATTGAGGTCTCCGATCTTCCGGAAAAATTTCGGAGACCCAGTGTGGTTCCTTCGCTCGCAGCTTCTCCCTCTATTCCTGGCGCGGGTATCGATCTGGGCCGAGTTGTTGAAGAATTCGAGAATCGGTTGATTCTGGAAGCGCTCGAGCGGACGAATTGGGTCAAAAGCCGAGCCGCACAGTTACTTCAGATCAATCGCACCACGCTCATTGAAAAACTTAAAAAACGATCGTTAGCTACCGCCGCCGCTCAACGTCAAGGCCCAGCTTCTTCATCCTCCTAACCCCCGCTCTCTGGTTGACAGTGAGACTGTTGAAAATCCTGGCCTCCCCAGGCCCCCCACCCTAGTAGTGTTGTTAGAGACGTGAAGTGTGGAAGAAACCCACGTGGATCTTTATCTCCCCTATCCTTCACGAATCTGGTTTTCCTTGGTCCCACACCGGGAATGTTGAAAAAAGCCGCCAGCGGCGTTCTCGCCCTTTTGCCGTGCTCACGTACTGAGAGTACGCTCCGCGCGTCAAAAGGGCTGCGGCCTTGCTGGATAGACCCTTCGG
>JADFRB010000042.1 GCA_022561525.1 Nitrospinota bacterium | reverse complement strand
TTGGCAAAAAGAGTGAGAAGGCCGAGAAGCGTGCGAAAATTTATGTCTTCGCCAAGAACAATTCCTTCCACCTGGAAAAAGTCCGTGGCATGTGTCGCATCCACCTGGTCGTATCGAAAGCACCGGGCAATCGAAAAATACTTTCCAGGCACCAAGGGATTGGCCGCTAACGTTCGGGCCGATACCGCGGTGCCCTGGCTTCGTAAAACCAGTCGGCTAGCCCGTTCTCGATCGTATTGATAGCCCCAACCAGTGGATCCCGTAGACCCGCCATGTTCGTGGGCTTCTGCAACGCGAGAAAGAAAGGGTTCCGGGATCTTATCAGCATGCTTGGGGTTTTTCACGAAGTACACGTCGTGAATCGCGCGAGCCGGATGAAACTGAGGCATGTAGAGCGCATCCATGTTCCAAAATTCGGTTTCCACCAAGGGGCCGCGCATCTCCTGAAATCCCATGCTCACCAGCCTGCGTTTCACAAGATCGAGAAACTCGCGATAAGGATGCCGTCGGCCAGGCGCCACTCGGGGTGGTCGAAGATTGATGGTGTATTTTCTAAACGGTTTGTTGCGCCACGTGCCATCCTTGAGCATGTCCGGGGTGAGTTGAGAGATTTCCTCAGTCGCACCAGGACGACAAAGTTTGGCCACGTGTTGTCCTTCGGAGGTGAGCGTGTAGGCTCGCTCCACTCGTTCTTCGATCCGAAAAGGTTCCTTGGCATTTCCGCGTTTCACGGAATATTGTTTTAACAGGCTTTGATTGTCGGTGGAAAAGGCAGGAAGCTCCTCGGTGGAAGACTCGAGTTGCCGAAGTAAACCCTTGAGCGTTTCCGTGGTTGGACTGGGTGTGCCGGTCGTTTCAATAGTGCCACCAGCGACCATTTGGATGGCGCCTTCTTTTTTCAACAGCCCGATGGCCCGGCTCAACTCAGTGGGTTGAAACTGTTCTTTGGCTTGCAGGTCTTTGACGGTGAGCGAGTTCCCATTTTGTGTCGCTTCCCCACAGGATTGAAGAATCCACGCAGCGGGAGACCCGCTCGACAAATATCCCCGGCCTACATCGGTTAACCCAACCAGGTACGTGATGGTTTCGGATTCGGTTTGGATCAGGGCTTTGGATTGGAGCCAGCTCAGCGCCATGCTGATTTGCGAAGGATCGAGGGGTGTCAGTTCCGCGAGTGTGCTGTCAGACAGCGCAGTCGATTGTGAAAACAACGTCGCAAGGAGATGAACTTCGAGGGGATGCAGGCTGTCATACAGGTCCTTAGGGCTCATGGGTTACAACGGGGCTGAAAGAACGTGGGCGGCTGATCGAAACGCTTGAATGGTGTCGGCATAATTTGGGCTGTTGAAAATTGCCGATCCGGCCACCAAGACTTCTGCCCCGGCTTTGACCACCTCCGCGGCGTTATCGATTTTGACGCCGCCGTCTACTTCGAGGAGCGCCTTACTACCCGTTCGAGTGATAAGTTCCCGGGTTCGAGTGATTTTATCAAAGATCGCCGGGATAAATGTTTGACCTCCAAAGCCTGGGTTGACCGACATAATCAACACCAGATCGACATCCGCGATCACTTCTTCAAGTGTGGTTAAAGAGGTTGACGGATTGAGTGTGATCCCGGCCTTCACCCCATGTTCTTTGATCAATTGGATCGTGCGATGCAGGTGCGGGCACGTTTCCGTGTGAACCGTGAGATAACTCGCGCCGGCTTCCGCAAACTCCTGAATAAAGGAATCAGGATTCGTGATCATGAGATGAACATCAAGTGGCAGCGACGTCACTTTGCGGAGTGATTCCACGATAGGCGGCCCGACCGTCAGGTTGGGCACGAAATGGCCATCCATCACATCGACGTGAAGGAAGTCGGCCCCAGCGGCCTCCACGGCCGCGACTTCATCGGCAAGGCGAGCAAAGTCCGCCGAGAGAATGGACGGAGCAATTTTTACCGGGCGAGCACTCATGAGTTAGGCCTTTCGAAGACGTGCTGCAAAAAATCCATCCATGTCATAGATTGAGCCAAGTGTCAAAAGATCTCCCTCCGTACTTGTCAGGGTTTGGCCCCCAGGAGGAAGAAACGGGGCCGAGCTTTCATGCTGAAACTCTGGATGGTCTAAACAAAACCGTGAGATGACCTGTGTGCTCTCCTCCGGTTCTACCGAGCAGGCACTATAGACCAAGATTCCGCCAGGTCTCAAGTAAGTACACACCTGATGGAGGATTTCTATCTGTAATTTTTGGTGTTGGGGCAACTGTTCTGCCGACCTTTGCCACTTGGCTTCAGGATGCCGTCGTAGGATACCCAAGCCAGAGCAAGGAGTATCGACAAGGATACGATCGAAACCGTTCTCCAACATTGGAGTGACCGGGGATGAGGACCCAAAGCCCTCGGACCAGGTCCCAACCATAGCACGAATGCAAGTGATACCCAATCGATCCACGTTTTCTTGCAGGACCTGCAACCGATTGGCGCTCCGATCAACGGCCACAATTTCCCCCTGATTGCCCATGAGTGCCGCCATATGAGTGGATTTCCCACCTGGTGCGGCACAGGCGTCCAAAACCCGATGTCCGGGCTGAACATCCAAGAGAAATGGAACCAACTGAGCGGCTTCGTCCTCGACATAGCACCACCCATCTTGCAAAGGTGCTAGTGTGGTCAGCGATCCACATTTTTCCAGCGTCAGGCCGAGAGGGCTCACCTCTGTTGGTGTCACGCCATACCCTTCTTGTTGTAACCGTTCGCTTAACTCCGTCCGTGAACAGCGAAGCGTGTTGGTCCGAACCGTCAACGGAGGAATGCCAATGGTTTGTTGGCAAACCCGCTCGGCTTGGTCGAATCCCAACCGATCAATCCAGCGTTGGGTAAGCCAGGTTGGGCATGAGTCCCGGATCGAGAGTGCGTGGACCGGATCTTCTGATGGGTCAGGCCACTGAGGTTCGGTTTGCCGAAGCAGATTCCGCAACACGCCATTGACCACACCACTCCAATCTCGGCCTTTCACCCGCTTGGCCAGCTTGACGGATTCATTGACGGCGGCTGAATCCGGTACTCGATCCAAAAAGAGCAGTTGGTAGGCCCCAAGACGAAGAATCATCACCACGATGGTCGGAAGGCCAAGAAGGGGTCGATTGGTTAACGCGGTAAGTCGCCAATCCAAATTCCCGCGATGACGGAGGACGCCGTTCACGAGTTCGAAGCCTAACGCCCGATCCTCCTTGGAGAGCTGACTCTTATTGGCCAATTCGTGAAACGTGTCATCGGCAAACACATTTTGTCGCTCCACGGTAAGCAATGCCTGGAGCGCCACCGCCCGACATGACCAGGTTGTTGGTTTTCCGGGTTTAAATGGGGCAGGGACGGGCATAATACACAGTCGAATAGTTAGACATTCAGGGAGGCGGAATTAGGTGTTAGGGATTTGTCCTCGAACCTTAGTCCTTCTGCGGAAGGTACCTTACGACTGTTGACCAAGTCGAGCGGCCAGTTTTATGGCTTGGATCAAACTTTGAGGATCGGCTTTTCCCTTTCCGGCGATGTCGTAGGCTGTTCCATGGTCCACGGAAGTTCTGATAATCGGCAATCCAACCGTCATGTTAATGCATTGCCCGAATGCAATGGTCTTTAACGGAATCAGGCCTTGGTCATGGTACATCGCCACAATCACGTCATAGGCACCACGGACAGCAGCTCCAAAGAGGGTATCCGCTGGCCAGGGACCGCTCACCCGAATACCTTCTTGCGAGGCCTTCTTCACTGCTGGTGCAATGATTGTCTGCTCTTCATTCCCAAACAGTCCGTGTTCACCGGCATGGGGATTCAAAGCCGCTACTCCGACTCGGGGGCGGGATACCTGAAAATATTGTCGCATGGCCTTGTGAGCAAGCCGAATAGCTGTGAAGATTCGTTTTGTCGTCAAGGCTCGGGGAAGTTTTCGAATCGAGAGGTGGGTCGTGACGAACAGGATTTTGAGTGGGCCTCCCAATAACATCATGCCAAAATCCTTGGTCTTGGTCAGGTCTCCGAGGAATTCCGTGTGCCCCGGGAAAGAGCAGCCGGCTAGGTGGATGGCTTCTTTGTTGATCGGCGCCGTGACGATACCGGCCACACACCGGCTTTGTGCCAGACGAACTGCTGTTTCGATACATTCCACGGAAGCCGCTCCTGGACCGCGTGCGGCCTTTCCGATCCGGAACCGGCCCAAAGGTTTTTCCAATGGGTCAAGAATGGGAATATGCCCTTTGGCGATTTGCTTTCCTTCCATGAGGCTATGATCCCCCTGCAAGACCACAACTCTTAAGGGAGAGTCTAAACGGCCAACTTCCTTTTCAAATACCGAGGCAGACCCAACGACAATGGGCTGGCAGATTCGCCAAACCGTGGGTGAGGCCAAGGCCTTTACAATGATTTCCGGGCCTATCCCAGCGGGGTCACCCATGGTGATGGCGAGATAGGGACGGTGTTGTTTAGCAGAAATTGTCATGGGTGAAGCGCGAAGAAGGAATTGTAACCCGTGAAGATAATCCTTTTTCCCCACGCATCACGGGTTACGCATCACGGATCACGTCTTTATGAATTCGGCATTTTTCGAATAACCTCTTCGATGATTTCTCGTACGGGCCTCCCGGTTTTTTTCGCGAGAGCCTGGCAGTCTTGAAACTCCGGGGTTCGCTTCGTGTGCTTTCCCGATCCCACGGTTTTCACGCGAACTTGGCCTTGTGGCAACCGAACTGTCGTACTGTGTCGGGGAAGTGTCAGGCGGTCGATAAGTTGGGTCCTCAGACCAATAGTACTCGTTTCTTGGAATATCGTTTGAGCCACGATCCCAGCTTGTTCCGGGTTAGCCAGAACCGAAAGCACGATCCCGGGACGGCTGCGTTTCATGGTCACGGGGGTCAAGGTGATATCTAAGGCGCCAACTTCAAACAGCCGGTCTATCACTACTTCATAAATTTGAGGATTCAGGTCATCGATATTCGTTTCGAGCTGGATGACCTGATCACATGCCATTTCTTCTGTTTGGGACGAAGTAGACGTCAAGACACGCAATGCATTGATCCATCCATCTGGGTTGGCGCTTCCAGCCCCATAGCCAATCGCATGAGTGTGAAAAGACGAAAGCGGGTGAAAATTCTGAGTCAATGTCTTCAGTAATGCCATGCCTGTTGGGGTCGTCAACTCCATGTCCGGGCCTTTGGAAAAAATAGGAATTCCTTTGGCTAACTCAGCCACCGCGGGTGCTGGAACAGGAAGAATGCCGTGCGCACTGTTGATGGTTCCGGAACCAACATTCACGGGCGTGGCGCTAAAGGTCTGAATCTTCATGAGATGGCATCCCAGAAGCCCACCCACCACATCCACGAGCGAGTCAATAACCCCGACCTCATGGAAGTGAATGTTCGCTGATTTTTGGCCATGTACCTTCCCTTCTGCTTCGGCCAAATGAGTAAACACCGCTAACGCGTGTTTCTTGACCCAAGGTGGCAAGGTGCTACGGCCGATCAGGCGTCGGATTTGTGGCCAGGAGAGCGGTTTGTCATGTGATGGCTGAATTTTGACATCGACTTTGGTTGCCTGGATTGGGCCACGATGTACCTTTCTGGCGTGGAGACGATATCCTTTGATGGGGAGGGCTTGAAGGCCCTTCCTCAGTTGTGTGGGTGAAAGGCCAGCATCCACCAGCGCTCCAAGGACCATGTCCCCGCTAATTCCTGAAAAACAATCAAAGTGAAGATGCATGCTCGACCTTTCCTTGTGTCAACGAACAGTGCACAAGTTTGGGGTAAGCACATACGAAATTTTACCCAAAATGACAAGGATTTTTAGTAAAATGACCTATGTTAGGAATAACCAGATGATTTTTTTCTTGATTCCTCCTAGACGCAATATTTTTTTTGTGTACAATCAAGTATAAAGATATCAGAAATATTTGATAATCCTGTGCTTGTGTTGTCCGAGCCCAGACCAAAGACTGTGTACTTTTTACAAATTTATGCTTGACCAGAATTAGCCTTTATATGCGTTGGAAGCGATTTATTCTTTTCATGATCATGGTTGCGTTGGCCTCACCAGTCATGCAGCTAGACGATGCAGACGCCAAGCGAAAGCGTCGGTATAGCCCGCCGCCATTAAAAATTCTTGACATTTCCACCTCACCCACGCCTTTTGCTCCAGGGAATGGGCCCCTCGCAATCATGATTGATGTGGAGTTGCCCAAGAATCTATCCAACGTTGATTTGCTTGAAGTGTCTTCCACGATCAGCTTTCCCTCAAAGCGTTCGATTCGATTCTTATACAGTCGTCATCCGATCGAAGAGGCTGTGGTTTCCGGTGGTACACCGAAGATTCGTACCACGCTCTTGTGGGACGGAAAAGATCAGACCAATCAATGGGTCAGTGCCGGAACGTATACATACGAAATCCGAGCCAAGTTGATGGCGAATACGGATGGTCCTCCTCGTACCAAGATGGTTTCTCTGCGGGTACGCGGGGAATTAGAAGTTTCCTCGCCTGAGTCCCTGACAAACAGTGAGACACACTTGGAACATGTACCATTTACATCGGATGACACGCCCCAAGAAGAGTTGGGTGCCGGCAGTGATGCATTAGAGACCTCTGAGGTCGAGGGTTCAGACTCTGAAGATAACGCTGCCCAAGAAGGAGCCTTAAAAGGAGCAGTTACCGGAGGCGTGAAGGCCTCGGTTTCGGCAACTCAGTAAGCAAGTTAATGCGGTGAGCCAGGTGGCCTGCACCAAAGCCATTGTCGATATTCACCACCCCGATTCCCCCTGAACAGGCATTTAGCATCGTAAGCAGCGGGGCCACGCCTCCGAAATTCGCGCCGTAGCCTTGGCTTGTCGGCACCGCGATGAGCGGTGTTTTGACAAGCCCCCCCACGACACTCGGTAAGACACCATCCATCCCAGCTACTACAATCAACACACGGGCTCGCTGAATGCGATCCAGGTGGTCCAGCAAGCGATGCACCCCCGCGACGCCAACATCGAAGAGCGTTTCCACCGCACTCCCCATCACGCTTGCCGTGACTCGGGCTTCTTCCGCCACCGGAATATCCGCAGTACCGGCGGTGATAATCAACACATCTCCTTGTGGTTGCGGGATGGTCGACTGAATGACCACCATGCGGGCATCTTTCTCATACACGGCGCGGCGGCTGATCCGTTTCAAAGCTCGCGCAATATTTGGATTGGCCCGAGTGGCCAGCACGGGGACCTTTTTCTTCATGAGTCCCTTAGCGATGGCGATGATTTGAGCTTCAGTCTTGCCTTCACAGAGAATCGCTTCTGGCACACCCTGGCGAAGCGTCCGATGATGATCAATTTTCGCAAATCCAAGATTTTCGTATGGAAGGGTCTGAAGTTGGTCAAGCGCACGTTGGACAGAAAGCGATCCTTTCCGGACTTGTTGGAGAAGCAACTGTAAGGTCGAACGATCCATGTCTATTTCTCGCTTGTGGGGGATTCCGTGGGTGAGCGATAGGTTTCTTTTTTGGCCGATCGAGACATCAAATCCTCCACCGCTTGTCGAGCTGATTGGCCTTCAAATAACAGAGCGTGGATACTCTGAACAATAGGCATCTCGACATGAAGTTGTGTGGCAAGGCTCAAGGCCGCACGAGTTGTCCGAATGCCTTCTGCCACGGTGATTGTATCCTTCAAAATTTTGTCCAACGATTCCCCTTGCCCCAGCTTGAACCCGACCGAGTAATTCCGACTGAGTGATCCGGTGCAGGTGAGGACGAGGTCACCCAACCCGGAAAGCCCGTAAAACGTATGCACATCCGCACCGAGTGCGACGCCTAGTCGAATGACTTCCGCGAGGCCTCGGGTGATTAACGCGGCCCGCGCATTCGCACCAAGGTTGAGCCCATCAACAACGCCAGCTGCAATACCCATCACGTTTTTAAGGGCACCGCCTAATTGAGCCCCAATCAGGTCACTTCCCGTGTACACCCGAAATACAGGGGTCATGAACACAGACTGCAACTGAGTGGTGAGGGTCGAGTCTTGCCCAGCCAGGAGAACGGTGGTGGGTTTGGATTGGCACACTTCCGCGGCAAAACTTGGGCCGGTCAGCACGGTGATCCCGTGAGCCCAATTCGATGGCAACAGTTCATTGAGCACCTGGGTCATCAGTTTAAGGGTGTTTTCTTCAATCCCTTTGGTGGCCACGACGATGGGCAACGTCTCCGAAAGAATCGGTATCATGTTATTGATTACAGATCGCATGGCATGAGACGGAACAGCCAGAAGGAGGAGGTCCGCATCATACAAGGCATCTGTGAACGAAGATGTTGCTGTAAGCGACGCGGGTAGTGAAACCCCTGGCAAAAACAAGGAGTTTTCTTTGTTGGTGTTGATGGCCTCGACAACCTCCGTTTCATAGGCCCAGAGCTTGACGGTCAGCGCATTTTCTGCCAAATGTCGCGCTAAGGTTGTTCCCCAGGCCCCAGCTCCAATAACAGCGGCGCGATGGATGGCGGAAGAAGTAGTAGTCATGGAATTCCTTAGAAAAATGCAGAATGGAAAAAGAGTGCGGGATTATAAGAATCGATTCCTAGAACTGTCAATTCAACGTGGTACAGGGTAACATTAATTCCCTAACTTCCGTTCGTGATACCCTGTACTAGAACACGGTTTAGCTCTGCCAATGAGTGAACCAAAATCTTGCCCTGCCTGTGGTCAGAGTCTGCCGAGTCACGTTCGGCTTTGTCCGAATTGCGGAAAACCATTGTCGAGCGATTCTTTGTATGCCGAGCGAGTCAAAGAAATATTAAACCTGCGCATTCTCTACCTTATGGTAGGACTGCTAATTATGGCTGTGCTCTTCCCGCCCTGGGAAGCTGCACCAGGAGAGCCGCCCGCCTATTTGGGCATGCATTTTTTCATGTCCCGTCCGGAACCTGGAGCAGTGATTAGCCGGTTACTTCAATCGATTGAATTAGTCACGATTGCTATCGCCGGCATGTACTTCTCCTGGCTGTTCCGATTTCGACCGTGATAGGGAATGTTGAAAAAGGGGGTCGCCGGCGTTGTCCTGGTTCGTCACTCGATGCCCGTTCTTGAACTTTCTTGAGGGTACCTCTAAAAACCGTCCTTTTCCGTGATGGCGGCGTCAGCCGCGTGCTCACATCCTCATGTATTCGCCCATACACTCCGGTTTTCCGCGCGCGGCTTCCTTGCCTCACAAAAAA